>NZ_JBEXXO010000020.1:105683-186534 GCF_040630435.1 Streptomyces sp. NPDC005803
AGGGGTTTCCCTCGCACACCGCCCGTTCCGGTTTCCGCGCCGTCCGCGGAGGCGGATCAGCGCAGCAGGGCGTTGTCGTCGTCCGGCCGGTTGTTCTCCCCGGGGTTGGGCGGGAGTTCGGCGCTGTTCGACGGGCCGGGCTCGGTCGACGGCTCGGTGGGCGGCTCGCTGGACGCGTCCCCCGAGGGGCTGGCGGGCGGCGAACTCGCCGGCGACTCGCTGTCCGTGGGCTTCTCGGGCGGGGCCTCGGTGGACGGCTCGTCGGAGGGCGAGGCCTCCTCGGAGGGCGAGGTGGTCGGGCTGGGCGAGGTGGTGTCCGGCGGCGGGGCGACGGCCGCGCCCATGTCGGTGTCGAGGACGAACTTGCTCGGTTCGCCGACGGAGTGGCCGGTGAAGTCCGCCCATATCTCGGCCGGGAAGCCACCGCCGTTGACGCGGCCGCCGCCCCCCGCGCCCTGCAGGGTCACCTGCGCACCCTTCTGCACCTTCTTGCCCTCGTCGTCGGTACGGGGATAGGCGGCTTCGCCGAAGAGGCCGACCGACGTGACGAGGTCGGGGGTGTACCCCGTGAACCACGCCGACTTGTTGTCGTCCGAGGTGCCGGTCTTGCCCGCGATCTGCTGGTCGGCCAGTCCCTCGGCGTTACGCACCGAGCGATGGGCCGTACCGTCGTCGACCACTCCGGTGAGCACCGAGGTGACGGAGTCTGCGGCCTGGCGGCTGATCACCTGGCCGCCGAGCGCGTCGGCCATCCGCACCGGCTCGTCGCCCTGGTGCACGGCCGACTTCACGATCTGCGGAGTGACCTTCTTGCCGTGGTTGTCGAGCGTGGCGTAGATGCCGGCCATCTCCATCGGGCTCGCGCCCATGGAGCCGAGCGTCTGCGCGGGCACGGCCGGCAGGCCCTCCACGTCCATGCCGAGCTTGCCGGCGGTCTGCATCACCTTGTCCATGCCGACGTCGACGCCCATCTGCGCGAAGACGGAGTTGATGGACTTGTTCATCGCGGTCTGGACGGTGACCGAACCGTAGTTCGCGTCGTCCTCGTTCTCCGGCGCGAAGGCGATGTCGCTGCCCTCGACCGGGCGCTCGCTGGTGCCGTCGTACCGCGTGTCGGCGGTGATCTGCTGGCCGTCCTGCGTCACCGACTCCTGGTCGAGGGCCGCCGCGAGGATCACGGGCTTGAAGGTGGAGGCGGGCTGGTAGTCACGACGGGCGGCGTTGGACGTCCAGTGCTCGTTCTGGCCGCGTCCGCCGTACAGCGCGAGCACCGCACCGGTCTTCGGATCCACCGAGACGGCACCCGCCTGGATGTCCTGGTCGAGCTTGCGCTTCTTCGTGTCCAGCTTGTCGATCAGCTTCGTCTCGACCGACTTCTCCAGCCGCTGCTGCTTCTTCTTGTCGATGTTGACGGTGATCGTCCAGCCACCGAGGTCGAACTGCTCGCTGCTCATGCCCGTCTCGTCCAGCACCGCCTTGCGGGCCGCCTCGACGATGTACCCCTTCTGTCCCGCGACCCCGTTCAGCGGCTTGGGGTCCTGCGGAACCGGGAACTTCAGGCCCTGGCGCTTGCCGGCGTCCAGCCAGCCCTCCTCGGCCATGTTGTCGAGCACGTAGTTCCAGCGCTCCTGGACGAGCGCCTTCCCCTTCGGCCCGGCGACGGCCCAGTCGTACTGGCTGGGCGCCTGGAGCAGCGCGGCGAGGTACGCGCCCTGGGCCACGTCCAGGTCCTTGGCGTCCTTGCCGTAGTACGCCTGCGCCGCGGCCTGGATGCCGTACGCACCCCGGCCGTAGTAGCTGGTGTTGATGTACCCGGCGAGGATCTCCTCCTTGCTCTTCTTCTGGTCCACCTTCAGCGAGATGACCAGTTCCTTGAGCTTCCGGGTGACCGTCTGGTCCTGGTCGAGGTAGTAGTTCTTGACGTACTGCTGGGTGATGGTCGAGCCACCCTGCTTGCCCTTGCCGGAAACGGTGTTCAGCAGGCCGCGTGCGGTGCCTTTGAAGTCGACGCCCTGGTCCTGGTAGAAGGACTTGTTCTCGGCGGCGACGAAGGTCATCTGGACCTCCTTCGGCACCTGCGCGAGGTCCACGATCTCGCGGTTGACCTCGCCGGTCCTGGCCAGCAGGGTGCCGTCGGAGTACTTGTAGATGTTGCTCTGCAGCTTGGCCTGGGCGTTGCCCTCGGGCACGTCCACCAGCATGTAGAGCACGGCGAAGGCGCCCATGCCCAGCAGGCAGACGGTGAAGGCCGCGCCCAGTAGTTTCCGCCAGGTGAAGAGTCCGCGTATGCCGCCGCTCTTCTCGGCCCGCCGCGACCCGCGCCGCTGGGCTCGTCGCGCATCCGCTCGACCCATTGCTGTGTTGCTCCCGTTTCTCTGCTCGACCGGATCAGCCCGGACCTGCCAGCTAACACCGTTGGTAACGGCAAAAAGCGAGCGATCCCGCATTTTCCGGACGTGACAATCAGCACCCGTTCCCAAGGGAACCGACTCCTGAGGGGTGCGCAGGGTTGCGAGAGCAGTTAATGTGTAATCACATTGTTAGCGGAGAGCTAGCCACGCGAAACGGGGGATTCCATGACTGAACCGCTCAGCCCGCACACTCCGGCCGGACCGCCGGCCGACCTCACGCCGGACGCGCCGCAGATGCCGGAACCGCAGGTCCGCGAGACGACGGCGCACAGCATCGCCGGCGGCCTCGGCCTCCTGCTGACCGTGATCGGGGTGGTCGTCGGCGTCGGCCTCGCCATCCTCGGCGGCGTCATCGGATCGAACGGGAACAACGGCCTCGGCGTCCCGCTGTGCATCCTGGGCGTGCTGCTCGCCATCGCCTCGTTCTTCTGCATGGGCGGTGTGAAGATGGTCGCACCGGGCGAGGCGAGGGTCATCCAGCTCTTCGGCCGGTACGTGGGCACGATCCGCGCCGACGGCCTGCGCTGGATCAACCCGCTGACCTCCAGCCGCAAGATCTCCACCCGGGTCCGCAACCACGAGACCGCGGTCCTCAAGGTCAACGACGCCTACGGCAACCCGATCGAGCTCGCCGCGATCGTCGTCTGGAAGGTCGAGGACACCGCGCAGGCGCTCTTCGAGGTCGACGACTTCCTGGAGTTCGTCGCCACCCAGACCGAGGCGGCCGTGCGCCACATCGCGATCGAGTACCCGTACGACGCCCACGAGGAGGGCGGCCTCTCGCTGCGGGGCAACGCCGAGGAGATCACCGAGAAGCTGGCCGTCGAGCTCACGGCACGGGTCCAGGCGGCGGGCGTACGGATCATCGAGTCCCGCTTCAGCCACCTCGCGTACGCCCCCGAGATCGCCTCCGCGATGCTCCAGCGCCAGCAGGCGGGAGCGGTGGTCGCGGCCCGGCAGCAGATCGTGGAGGGTGCGGTCGGCATGGTCGAGATGGCCCTGACCCGGATCGCCGAGCAGGACATCGTCGAGCTCGACTCGGAGCGCAAGGCGGCCATGGTCAGCAATCTGATGGTGGTGCTGTGCGGCGACCGGGCGGCGCAGCCCGTCCTCAACACGGGCACGCTCTACCAGTGACGGACGAGACCCCTCGGCGCCCCGCGCCGCGGTCCGGGCCGCAGCAGCGCAAGCAGATGCTGCTGCGGCTGGACCCCGCCGTGCACGACGCGCTGGCGCGCTGGGCGTCGGACGAGCTGCGCAGCGCGAACGCGCAGATCGAGTTCCTGCTGCGGAGGGCGCTCGCGGAGGCGGGACGGCTGCCCGGCGGCGCGGCGCCGATCCCGCGCCGGGGGCGCCCGCCGAAGGCGCCGGACGCGGAGTGATCTCCCGGGGCGCCGCCCCGGTCCCGGCCGCCGGTCACCCGCTGCCCGTCACTCGAAGGGGTGACCACCCCCGGGCCGGTATACACACCAGGTATACACGCCGTGTACAGTCCTGGGCATGTCTATCGGCCACACCCTGCTCGGGCTCCTGGAGTCCGGCCCCCGCCACGGGTACGACCTCAAGCGGACCTTCGACGAGAAGTTCGGGCACGACCGCCCCCTGCACTACGGGCAGGTCTACTCGACGATGTCCCGCCTCCTCAAGAACGGGCTCGTCGAGGTCGACGGCGTGGAGACCGACGGCGGCCCGGAGCGCAAGCGCTACGCGATCACCGACGCCGGGATCACCGATGTCACCGCCTGGCTCGCGCAGCCCGAGAAGCCGGAACCGTACCTCCAGTCGACCCTGTACACCAAGGTCGTCCTGGCGATGCTCACCGGCCGCAACGCCGCCGACGTGCTGGACGCCCAGCGCTCCGAGCATCTGCGCCTGATGCGCATCCTCACCGACCGCAAGCGGCAGGGGGACCTGGCCGACCAGCTGATCTGCGACCACGCGCTGTTCCACCTCGAAGCCGACCTGCGCTGGCTGGAGCTCACCGCCGCGCGACTCGGCCAGCTCGCGAAGGTGGTGGCCCCGTGATCCCCGCCGGCTCCCTGCTCTCGGCCACCGATCTGCGCAAGACCTACGGATCGACCCCCGCGCTCGACGGCGCCTCGTTCTCCGTCCACCCCGGCGAGGTCGTCGCCGTGATGGGCCCCTCCGGCTCCGGCAAGTCCACCCTGCTGCACTGCCTCGCCGGGATCATCACCCCGGACTCCGGCACCATCACCTACGCCGGGCGCGAGCTCTCCGCGATGTCCGACGCCGAGCGCAGTGCGCTGCGCCGCAGCGACTTCGGCTTCGTCTTCCAGTTCGGCCAGCTCGTCCCGGAGCTGACCTGCGTGGAGAACGTCGCCCTGCCGCTGCGGCTGAACGGCACCCGCCGCAAGGCCGCCGAGCGCACCGCCCTGCAGTGGATGGAGCGCCTGGAGGTCGAGGACATCGGCGGGAAGCGCCCCGGTGAGGTCTCCGGCGGTCAGGGCCAGCGCGTCGCCGTGGCCCGCGCCCTGGCCGCCTTGCCGAAGGTGATCTTCGCGGACGAGCCGACCGGCGCCCTGGACTCCCTCAACGGCGAGCGGGTCATGCAACTGCTCACCGACTCGGCCCGCTCCTCCAACGTCGCCGTGGTCCTGGTGACCCACGAGGCCCGCGTCGCCGCCTACTCCGACCGCGACGTCACCGTCCGCGACGGCCGGGCCCGCGACCTGGAGCACGCCGCATGACGCTGCTCGACGAGAAGAGGACCCCGGCCGGCCCGGTGCCCCCGCCCGAAGCCCCCTCCCGCACCGCTCCCTGGCTGCGCGATCTCGCGCTCGGCATCCGGTTCGCCGCCGGCGGCGGCCGCGAGGGCTGGGTCCGCACCCTGCTGACCGCCGTCGGCGTGGGACTCGGTGTGGCGCTGCTGCTCACCGCGGCTTCCGTGCCGCACATGCTCGACGAACGGTCCGCCCGCGACCAGGCCCGCTCCGAGACCAAGGTCTCCGGCTCCCCCGACGCCTCGGCGAAGAAGTCGGACAGCACGGTCCTTCGGCTGGAAGCGAGCACCGATTACCACGACCGCACCATCACGGGTTTCCTCATGCGCGCGGACGGCCGCCACCCGGTCCTCCCCCCGGGCATCGAAGCCTTCCCCGCCCCCGGCGAGATGGTGGTCTCCCCCGCGCTCGGGGAACTCCTCGACGCGCCGGAGAACGCGCTGCTCAAGGAGCGGCTGCCGTACGAGGTGACCGGCACGATCTCGCAGGCGGGACTGCGCTCGCCCGGCGAGTTGTGGTTCTACGCCGGCAGCGGCACCCTGACCGGCGCGACGGGCGGCCACCGGATCGCCGGATACGGCGACCCCGGACCGGCCGATCCGATGCCACCGATGCTCATCGTGCTGACCATCATGGTCTGTGTGGTGCTGCTGGCCCCCGTGGCCATCTTCATCGCCACCGCCGTGCGCTTCGGCGGCGACCGCCGTGACCGCCGCCTCGCCGCGCTGCGCCTGGTGGGTACGGACATCCGGATGACCCGCCGGATCGCGGCCGGCGAGGCGCTCTTCGGCTCGGTGCTCGGCCTCCTCATCGGGCTGGCCCTCTTCCTGACGGGGCGCCGGTTCGTCGCCCACGTCGAGGTCTGGGACGCCAGCGCCTTCCCCTCCGACCTGGTCCCCGACGCGCGGCTGGGCGTGCTGATCGCCCTCGCCGTTCCGCTCATCGCGGTGCTCGTCACGCTCGGGGCCATGCGCTCCGTGGTCATCGAGCCGCTCGGTGTCGTACGCGACAGCCGGGGCCGCAAGCGCCGCCTCTGGTGGCGGCTGCTGTTGCCGGCCGCCGGGCTCGCGGTCTTCGGACTCACCGGCAAGGTCGAGGAGTACGGACCCGTCAACCCGTACCCGGTCGCCGGGGGCGCGGTGCTGGTCCTGGTCGGGCTGGCCCTGCTCCTGCCCTGGCTGGTCGAGGCCTGCGTCAAGCGGCTGCGCGGCGGCCCGGTCCCCTGGCAGCTGGCCACCCGCCGGCTCCAGCTGAGCAGCGGGGCGGCCTCCCGCGCGGTCAGCGGCGTCACCGTCGCCGTGGCCGGTGCGGTGGCCCTGCAGATGCTGTTCGCCGCCATGAACGACGACTTCAACAAGATCACCGGCCAGGACCCGTCCCGCGCCCAGTTCTACGCCGCCTCCGAGGTCGTCAGCGGCGACGCCGCCCTGCACACGATCAAGGAGTTCCGCGCCACCAAGGGCGTCACCCAGGTCATCGGCACGGTCGAGGCGTACGCGACGAAGCCGGGCACGTACACGGACGACGCGATCCAGCCCACCACCTCGTTCACCGTCGGGGACTGCGCGACCCTGCGCGAGCTCGCCCGGATCACCTCCTGCCGCGACGGTGACACCTTCGTGGTCCATCCCAAGGACAAGGGGCAGGCCGACTGGGTCGACGAGACCGCCCGCAAGGGCGGGGTGCTCGAGTTCGACAGCTACGGCCGGGACAAGCCACTGCACTGGACGCTGCCGGCCGGCGCCCGGACCGTCGGGAGCCGGACCGACCCGCTCGGCGAGGACCGCTGGGGCATCATGGTCACCCCCGGAGCGATCGACGCGCGGACCCTGCCGGGAGCCCAGACCGTCTCGCAGATCCGCATCGACGAACACGTGCCGGACGCCGCCGAGTACGTGCGCAACACAGCGGCGCGCATCGATCCCGGCATGCGCGTGGCCACCCTGCAGTCGGTCGAGCGCGACCGGCAGTACGCGAGCGTCCAGACGGGTCTCCAGGTCGGCGCGACCGCCACCCTGCTGCTGATCGCCGCGTCCATGCTGGTCTCCCAGCTGGAGCAGCTGCGCGAGCGCAAGCGGCTTTTGTCGGTCCTGGTCGCCTTCGGCACCCGCCGGGTCACCCTCGGCTGGTCGGTGCTGTGGCAGACCGCGGTCCCGGTGGTCATCGGGCTCACGGTGGCCGTGGCCGGCGGCCTCGCCCTCGGCGCCACCCTGTGCTGGATGGTCGGCAAGGACGTGACCGGCTGGTGGCTGTTCCTGCCGCTGGCGGGCGCGGGCGCGAGCCTCATCCTCCTGGTCACCCTGCTCTCCCTGCCGGCGCTGTGGCGCATGATGCGCCCCGAGGGGCTGCGCACCGAGTAGGGGCGGGCCCGGGCCGGCCGGTCCGGCGGCCGGCCGGGCCCCTTTCAGGTCCGCCCGGCCGTCGCCACGCGTACCGGCAACGCCGTCATCGCCCCGCGCAGCGCGGCCGCGAACTCCTCGAACTCCTCGTGCCGGGCCGCCCCGGCCCGCATCCCCAGCGCCACCCGCCGCGAGGGGGCCGGGTCGGCGAAGTACCCGGTGGTCAAGGCGTCGTTGCGGGCGGTCTCCACCGTCACCGCGGTCCGCGGCAGCAGCGTCACCCCGAGCCCGCCGGCCACCAGCTGCACCAGCGTGGAGAGCCCGGCCGCGGTCGTGGTGACCGGCGCGCCCGCCGTACGCCCCGCCTCGCGGCAGATGTCGAGGGCCTGGTCGCGCAGGCAGTGCCCCTCGTCGAGCAGCAGCAGCGGCAGCTCCCGCAGCGCCTCGCGCGGGATGTCCTGCCGCCCGCCGAGCCAGTGGTCGCGTTCCATGACCAGCACGAAGTCCTCGTCGAAGAGCGGGAGTTCGCTCACCCCGGGCACTCCGAGCGGCACGGCGAGCAGCAGCAGGTCCAGCCGCCCCGCGGCCAGCCCCTCCAGCAGCGAGGAGGTCTGCTCCTCGTGCACCTGGAGGTCGAGGTCCGGATAGCGCTCGTGGACCAGCCGCAGCACGGTCGGCAGCAGATACGGGGCGACGGTCGGGATCACGCCGAGCCGCAGCACTCCGGTGAACGGCGCCCGGGCCGCCTCGGCCTCCTCCATCAGCTCACCGACGCACGACAGCACGGCCCTCGCCCGCACAGCGAGGCGCTCCCCCGCGGGCGAGAGCAGCACCTTGCGCGTCGTACGCTCGATGAGCTGGACACCCAGTGCCTCCTCCAGCGCGGACACCGCCCCGGAGAGCGCGGGCTGACTCATCCCGATTGCGGCCGCCGCGTCCCGGAAGTGCAGATACTCCGCCACGGCGGCGAAGGCGCGCAGCTGCGAGAGGCTGGGCTGTTTGGGGCGGATGCCCTGATTGCTCTGGGCCACTGATAGGCACCTCCGATCATCACGACCGAGTGTAGCTATTTCCGCGATCAATGCACTCTGTGCCAAGGTGGAGCTCGTCCAACCCGCAGGAACGCCCCCAAAAAGGGAATTCCTCACACTGCAAGGAGAGCGCGTGCTCACTGTCGGTGACAAGTTCCCCGAGTTCGACCTGACCGCTTGCGTGTCGCTGGAGAGCGGCAAGGAGTTCGAGCAGATCAACCACAAGACCTACGAGGGTCAGTGGAAGATCGTCTTCGCGTGGCCGAAGGACTTCACCTTCGTGTGCCCCACGGAGATCGCCGCGTTCGGCAAGCTGAACGACGAGTTCGCCGACCGTGACGCGCAGATCCTCGGCTTCTCCGGTGACTCCGAGTTCGTGCACCACGCCTGGCGCAAGGACCACCCGGACCTGACCGACCTGCCCTTCCCGATGCTCGCCGACTCGAAGCACGAGCTCATGCGCGACCTCGGCATCGAGGGCGAGGACGGCTTCGCGCAGCGCGCCGTCTTCATCGTCGACCAGAACAACGAGATCCAGTTCACGATGGTGACCGCCGGTTCCGTGGGCCGTAACCCCAAGGAGGTCCTGCGGGTCCTCGACGCCCTGCAGACCGACGAGCTGTGCCCCTGCAACTGGACCAAGGGCGAGAACACCCTGGACCCGGTCGCGCTCCTCTCGGGCGAGTGAGCTGATACGGACATGGCACTCGACGAACTGAAGGCCGCCGTTCCGGACTTCGCCAAGGACCTGAAGCTGAACCTGGGCTCGGTCATCGGCAACAGCGAACTCCCGCAGCAGCAGCTCTGGGGCACCGTCCTCGCCTGCGCGATCGCCTCGCGCTCGCCGAAGGTGCTGCGCGAGCTGGAGCCGGAGGCGAAGGCCAACCTCTCCGCGGAGGCGTACACCGCCGCGAAGTCGGCCGCCGCCATCATGGCGATGAACAACGTGTTCTACCGGACCCGGCACCTGCTGTCGGACCCCGAGTACGGCACGCTCCGCGCGGGCCTGCGGATGAACGTGATCGGCAAGCCGGGCGTGGAGAAGGTCGACTTCGAGCTGTGGTCGCTCGCCGTCTCCGCGATCAACGGCTGCGGCCAGTGCCTGGACTCCCACGAGCAGGTGCTGCGCAAGGCCGGCGTGGACCGTGAGACCATTCAGGAAGCCGTCAAGATCGCCTCGGTGATCCAGGCGGTCGGCGTGACCCTCGAAGCCGAGGCGGTCCTCGCCGAGTAGCACCGCAGTATCCTGATACGAGAAGGGCCCCGAGGACGACCGACCGTCCGAGGGGCCCTTCTTCTGTGCGCTGCGCCGTCCGGCGTCTTACTCAGGCCTGCTTCAGGGCCTCGGCGGCAGGCTCCTCGTCGCTGCCGTCGTCGGTCTCCTCCGGCGGCGAGCCGGGCGCCGGGGTCGGCGCCGCGTCCAGTGAGGTCGAGCCGTGCGGCGGCGGCGAGTGGCGGCGGGACTGCTCCTGCCCGTACGTCCGCAGATAGCCGACCACCGTGTTGGTCACCGCGACCAGCGGCACGGCGACGACCGCGCCCCCGATGCCGGCGATCATGCCCCCCGCGGCGACGGAGAGCACCACGGCCAGCGGATGCACGCGCACCGCGCGGCCCAGGATGAACGGCTGCAGGATGTGGCCTTCGATCTGCTGCACCGCGAGGACCACGATCAGCACCATCAGTGCCGTGAACACTCCCTGCGTGACGAGGGCGACGACCACCGCCAGCGCCCCCGAGACCACGGCTCCGACGAGCGGGATGAAGGCGAACAGGAAGATGAAGACGGCCAGGGGCACGGCCATCGGCACATCGAGGAAGAAGATTCCGAGGCCGATGAAGATCGCGTCGATCAGGGCGACTATCACCGTGCCCCGCACATAGGCGGTCAGCGTCCGCCAGGCGCGGGGCCCGGCGCCCGCGACACCCGGCCGGGCCTGGGCGGGCACGAGCTTGAGCACCCAGTGCCAGATGCGCTTGCCGTCGTAGAGCAGGAAGAGCGTGGAGAACATCGCCAGCAGCATCCCGGTGAGGAGCTCCACCATCACGGTGACGCCCTGCAGTCCGGCGGAGGTGATCGCCTCCGTGTTGGTGCCGACGGTGTCGCTGAGGTTCTTCGCTATGTCGTTGATCTGTTTGTCGGTCACATGGAACGGGCTGTCCAGCAGCCAGTTCTTCAGGTCGTCGATCCCCGTCCGCACCTTGTCGGAGAGGGTGTCGATGTTGTCCATGACCTGCCAGACCACGAACCAGCCGACCAGACCCATGATGACGAAGCCCAGGATCGCCGTGACCGCGGTGGCCAGTCCCCGCGGCAGCCCGTGACGTCTCAGCCGGGCGACGGTCGGCTGGAGCATCGCGGTGACGAGCAGGGCGGCGACGAACGCCAGCACCACCAACTGCACGGCGCTGATGACCCGCATGAGCACCCAGAGGGTCCCGGCGAGCACCAGCAGCCGCCAGCCCGCCTCGGCCGCGACCCGCATCCCCCAGGGGATCGCCGCGACCGGATCGGGGCGTGCGGAGATGTCGGGGGCGTACGCGGGCGGCGGCGGCACATGGTCCGCCGGGGCCGCGCTCCCGTCGGTCCCGGCCCCCCGCGCGGGCGCGGCGGCCGTCACCGACCGCCCCTCGTGCGCGACGTCGTCCTCGGCCGCCGCTTCGGCCCGCCGTTCGTCCAGGCGCTCTCCCAGCCTGGTCAGTTCAGCACCCAGTTGTCCGAGCCACCCCGGCAGTTTCGACATAACGGTTCCTCTACCCCCGTCCGCTCTCCCCACCGCTCCCCCCGGGAACGGTTCCGCCCGACCGTACACGCGCGACGCCCCTCACCGTAGGACGGTGAGGGGCGTCGCGAGGTTGAGACCTGAGTCCCGGTAAGTCCTAGTACCAGTGGTTGGCCTGCCAGAAGGACCAGGCGGCGCACGGGCTGCCGTAGCGGCCGCTGTTCATGTAGTTCAGGCCCCACTTGATCTGCGTGGCCGGGTTGGTCATCCAGTCGGCTCCGGCCGAGGCCATCTTCGAGCCGGGGAGCGCCTGGACGAGACCGTACGCGCCGGAGGACGGGTTGCTCGCCCGGTAGTTCCAGCTCGACTCGACGTTCACGATGTTGCTGAAGCACTGGAACTGGTCGGCGGGCACCATCTGACGCGCGATCGCCTGGACCTCGGCAACGGTGTACGAGCCCTGGGTGGCGAAGGCGGAGGCGCTGCGGACCTCGGAGCGGCTGGCACGCTCGGCAGCGTCCTTCTTGTCCTGGCGCTCCTTCTCCAGCTTGTCCTCGGCCGCCGCCTTCTTGGACTTGGCGTCCTTGGCGGCCTGCACACGAGCTGATTCCTCGGCGGACTTCTTCGCCGCCGCGTCGGCCGCGGACGCCTGGGCGTCGGCCTGCTGCGTCAGCGACGCGGTCTGCACCTGGGCCTGCTGGCCCGCGGGGATGTCTGCGAGCAGCGTGGTGTCGGCTGCGGTCGCCTCGAAGTTGTTGTCATCAGCGGCGGGAGTGCTGCCTGCTGCAACGCCTACGACGGCGCCAACGGTGGTTACGGCTGTGGCAGATGCCACGGCGAACCCCCGGACCGAGATCCGGCTCACACGGTGTCCTTCCAGCATCGCCCGCTTAGGTGACCTCGCGGGCGCAATCGTGCCCCTGACACTGGCCTCCCTACTGCTTGGGTCACGGGAGGCACGGGCCCGGTGGGCGACTCCCCGGGGGGAGCGCCGCGTGGTGCTCGCGGGCGGCATACGGGCGGCTGTTGAGTTGTGTGGTGCGTGGCGCCTCTGGAGGTGCCTGTGTGCCGTATGCGGGGCCTGACGGAAGCAAGACTCTGCCGGACCGGGACACCGGGAAGCAATTCTCCGTTGCGTGGGAAAGCTCACACACCGTTTGGAGCACCGGAATCGCGGAAACGGTGCCGCAACACGATGCCGCCCGGCTAAGCTCCTTGGCTCGCCGGGCGGCACCAACTCTCCCAAGCCGTATCAGATCTGGCCTTCCTCCAGCATTTCGGTCACCAGTGCGGCGATGCGGGAACGCTCCGAACGCGTGAGCGTCACATGCGCGAAGAGGGGGTGCCCCTTGAGCTTCTCGACCACGGCGACGACTCCGTCGTACCGGCCGACCCGGAGGTTGTCCCGCTGGGCCACGTCGTGCGTGAGCACCACCCGGGAGTTGGCCCCGATGCGGGACAACACCGTCAGCAGGACGTTCCGTTCGAGCGACTGGGCCTCGTCGACGATCACGAAGGCGTCATGGAGGGAGCGTCCCCTGATGTGGGTGAGCGGCAGGACCTCCAGCATGCCGCGCCCCAGCACCTCCTCGATCACCTCACGGCCGGAGACCGCCGAGAGCGTGTCGAAGACGGCCTGGGCCCAGGGGCTCATCTTCTCGGCCTCGCTGCCGGGGAGATAGCCGAGCTCCTGCCCGCCGACCGCGTACAGCGGGCGGAAGACCATCACCTTCTTGTGCTGCCCGCGCTCCAGGACCGCTTCGAGGCCCGCGCAGAGCGCCAGTGCCGACTTCCCGGTACCGGCCCGGCCGCCCAGCGACACGATGCCGACGTCCTGGTCCAGGAGCAGGTCCAGTGCGATGCGCTGCTCGGCGCTGCGGCCGTGGATGCCGAAGGCCTCCCGGTCACCGCGCACGAGCCGGACGTCGCCCTCGGCCGTCACCCGGCCGAGCGCCTTGCCCCGGTCGGACTGGAGGACCAGGCCCGTGTGCACGGGCAGCCCGGCGGCCTCGGGGACGTAGAGCGTCTCCTCGGTGAAGAGCAGGTCCACCTGTTCGGCGGAGAGGGGCAGCTCGGACATCCCGGTCCAGCCGGAGTCGGTGATGGCGAGTTCCGCCCGGTACTCCTCCGCGAGGAGACCGACCGACGAGGCCTTGATGCGCAGCGGCAGGTCCTTGGAGACGACCGTGACGTCGTACCCCTCGGCCTGGAGATTGCGTGCGACCGCGAGAATCCGTGAGTCGTTGTCCCCCAACCGGTAGCCGGCGGGAAGGACGCCGGGATCGGAGTGGTTGAGTTCGACGCGCAGCGTCCCGCCCAGATCCCCGAGGGGGATCGGGGCATCCAGCCGGCCGTACCGGACCCGGAAGTCGTCCAGCAGGCGCAGGGCCTGCCGGGCGAAGTACCCGAGTTCGGGGTGGTGCCGTTTGGCCTCCAGTTCCGTGACCACGACGATCGGGAGCACGACTTCGTGCTCGTCGAAGCGGGCCATGGCGTTCGGATCGGCCAGCAGGACGCTGGTGTCGAGAACATAGGTGCGCCTGTCGGGCATGCGGCGCTTTGTGCTGGTCACCACGGAAGGACGTACCCCCTCGGACGAGGTTGGGGTGCGACGGCGTCGCGGAGCATCCCAATGGGAGAGGACGGACCGGGCTCCGGCCGCCTTGCGCGGGCCGAGCGCCGGCCCTCCGCGTCGGCCGCACTGTATGTACGGTCCTTCGTGTGCAAAGGGCCTCCCGGGCGAGCGGACTCCATGCCGCTCACTTGGACACGACGTCCGCCTGGTTGGTGACCGGACGTCGACCTGTCAGGGGTATGCCCTCGAACGCGCCAAGCCATGCCGCCCGGGACGGGCGGGGTGAGCGGGGAGTGGTGGTCCGTGGCTCCGCGTAGGGGCACGCCACCCGGCCGGGCCCGTCCCCGCGCGCCGGGACGGGCCGTGACTTGCGGGGACCAGCCCCTCAGCCGCCGTAGCGGCGGTGGCGGGCGGCGTAGTCGCGCAGGGCCCGCAGGAAGTCCACGCGGCGGAACGCCGGCCAGAAGACCTCGCAGAAGTAGTACTCGGAGTGCGCGCTCTGCCAGAGCATGAAGCCCGACAGCCGCTGCTCACCGCTGGTGCGGATCACGAGGTCGGGGTCCGGCTGTCCCCGGGTGTAGAGGTGCTCGGAGATCAGGTCGGTGGAGACGATCTCCGCCAGGTCCTCGAAGGAGGTGCCCTTCTCGGCGTGGTCGAGCAGCAGGGAGCGGACCGCGTCGGCGATCTCCTGGCGCCCGCCGTACCCGACGGCGACGTTGACCAGTATTCCGTCGACCCCCACGGTGGCCTGTTCGGCCTCCTTGAGGACCGTCTGGGTGTGCGAGGGCAGCAGGTCGAGCGTGCCGACGTGGTGGACGCGCCAGCGGCCGTCCGCGACCAGGTCGCGCACGGTGTTCTCGATGATGCCGAGGAGCGGGATGAGCTCCGACTCGGGCCGGTCGAAGTTGTCCGTGGAGAGCATCCAGAGCGTGACGACCTCGACGTCCGTCTCGCTGCACCAGCCGAGAAGCTCCTTGATCTTGTCCGCCCCGGCCTGGTGCCCCTGCGCGGCGGTGCCGCCGGACGCCTTCGCCCAGCGCCGGTTTCCGTCGAGGATGACGCCGATGTGCTTGGGCACCTGGGCGTGATCGAGGCGGGCCTCCACCCGGCGTGCGTAGAGCCCGTACACCAGGTCGCGCAAGTTCACTGAGTCCACCTCTCGGTTCCGTGCGGGCACGCCCGCCCCTATGCCCGGGGTACGGGGTCGTCCACCTGGGGATCGCCGCACCGGAAGGGGGCGATCGCCCCGCCGTGCCGTGGCAGTCCCGAAGCCGCCACATTACTGCGCAGGCGGCGCACCGGCCCAACCCGGCCTGTCACAAGTCCGTGATAAGGAGGGAAACGTGACTGATTCTTCTTCCCCCTACCAGGCCGCCGCCTCGCGGTACGACTCGATGGAGTACCGCCGCAGCGGCCGCAGCGGCCTCAAGCTCCCGGCCGTCTCGCTCGGCCTCTGGCACAACTTCGGCGACGACCGCACGCTCGGCTCCCAGCGGGCCATCCTGCGCCGCGCCTTCGACCTCGGCGTGACCCACTTCGACCTGGCCAACAACTACGGCCCGCCGCCCGGCTCCGCCGAGCTCAACTTCGGGAAGATCTTCGCGCAGGACTTCACCCCGTACCGCGACGAGCTGATCATCTCCACGAAGGCGGGGTACGACATGCACCCCGGCCCGTACGGGGAGTGGGGCTCGCGCAAGTACCTGCTGTCCTCGCTCGACGCCTCGCTGAAGCGGATGGGGCTCGACTACGTCGACGTCTTCTACTCGCACCGCTTCGACCCGGACACTCCGCTGGAGGAGACGATGGGGGCGCTGGCCTCCGCCGTGCGCCAGGGCAAGGCGCTGTACGTGGGGGTGTCCTCGTACACCTCCGAGCAGACCGCCGAGGCGGCCCGGCTGCTCAGGGAGATGGGGGTGCCGGCCCTGATCCACCAGCCGTCCTACTCCATGATCAACCGCTGGACCGAGGACGACGGGCTGCTGGACACCCTGGAGACGGCCGGCATGGGCTGCATCTCCTTCGTGCCCCTCGCCCAGGGGCTGCTGACCGGCAAGTACCTGCAGGGCATCCCGGAGGGTTCGCGCGCCACGCAGGGCAAGTCCCTCGATCCGCGGCTGCTCTCGGACGAGGTGGTCCGCCGGCTGAACGGGCTGAACGACATCGCCCGCCGCCGCGGCCAGTCGCTCGCCCAGCTGGCCCTCACCTGGGTGCTCCGTGACCCCCGCATGACGTCGGCCCTGATCGGCGCGTCGAGCGTGGGCCAGCTGGAGGAGAACGTCGCGGCACTGGCCGGCCCGGCGCTGTCCGCCGGGGAACTGAAGGAGATCGACGCCTTCGCCGTGGACACCGCGGGCGCCAACATCTGGGCCGGACGGGGCTGAGAAGACCGCCGGGGGTCACGTCCGCGCCTGCGGTACGGACCCGGCGGTACCGGGGCACAAAAAAACGGGCCGGTCCGTGGGGGGGGTTACGGACCGGCCCGAGGGGGGGTTTCCACCATAACCCTTCGTAAGTGATGCTGGGTGCCACGCCACCGAATAATTACTCTCCGAATGTGCGGAACTCCCCTACGGGCACGGAATCCGGTGCTCCGCACGGCCTGGAGCTGCACGAACGTCCGGTGGCGCCCCCTTGACGCCGAAGACGCCCGCAGGACGTACACAGGATGTGCACATTCCGCCGGCCGCGCCCCCGTTCCGCCGCTCCGTCAGTGGCCGCCCTGCGGCTTCACGCAGCCCGTGCCCTCCATGTAGCGGCCGTGCGCCTCGGCGGTGACGCGCCCGCCGGCCGTGCCGTCCAGCGAGCCGTCCACACAGATCGTGCCGAGCGCCAGGACGAACGTGACGCCGTGCGGGGGGAGGGCGCGGGTGGTGATGGTCTCCGGGGCGTACCCCAGAGCGGTCAGCGCGGCGCGGATCCTCGTCGCGTCGGACTTCCGCCCGTCCGCGATGCCGGCCAGCCCCGTGCGCACCCTCGCCACCTCCGTGTCGCCCTTGGCCCGGTCGGCGGGGGACAGGTCGAGGGTGGACTGGAAGGCGTGGTTCTCGGCGTAGTGCGGGTTGGTGTCGCCGGGGCCCTCCTCGCCGTACGGCGTGGGGCCTGCCGGCGAGGGGCGGCCGGCGGCGGGCGGGCTGTCGGAGACCCGCTCCGTACCGCACCCGGCGAGAACCGGGACCGCGACGAGCAGGGCCGCTCCGGCAAGGATCCGGGCGGTGCGTCTCACAGAGGTCATGGAGGTGAGTATGGGACAGGAGCTGACCTGATGGGTCGGTAGTTTCCGCATCATGACGACACGCAGCGCAACCGTGACCTGGGCCGGCGCGAACAGCCGCCGGATGGAGCGCCAGGGGCTGACGGACCCGCTCAACGCCGCCCCCGCCGCCGTGGTCAGGTCGATGCCGGCCGCGCACGCGCAGGTCATGTCCGCCGCCGAACTCTCCGTGGGGCTGCGGAGCCGGGAGCTGACCCGCGCCGACGTACGCACGGCCCTGTGGGAAGACCGGACCCTCGTCAGGACGTTCGGGCCGCGCGGCACCGTCCACCTGGTGCCGGCGGACGAACTGCCGCTGTGGACCGGTGCGCTGTCGGCCCTGCCGGTGGGCCGCAGCGTCCACCCGGACAGCGTGCGGATGACTCCGGAGCAGACCGAGGAGGTGCTCGCCGCCATCGGTGACGCGCTGACCGGCGCGGAGCTGACCGTCGACGAGCTCACGGACGCGGTCGTCAGCCGCGCCGGCGCCTGGGCCGGCGAGCCCGTGATGCCCGCCTTCCAGACCCTGTGGCCCCGGTGGCGGCAGGTGACCCATCTGGCGTCCCACCGCGGACTGCTCTGCTTCGGCCGGGACCGCGGCCGGAAGGTCACCTACACCCGCCCGGACGTCACCCCGCTCGACGGACCGCCGGCGCTCGCCGCGCTCGCCCGCCGCTACCTGTACGCGTACGGCCCCGCCACCCCGCGGGACTTCGCCACCTGGCTCGCCGCTCCGGCCCGTTGGGCGTCCGGCCTGTTCGCCGGACTGGCTGAGGAAGGGGACATCGAGGAGGTGGTGTACGAGGACGGCGGCCCGGCCTGGGTGGTGGCGGGGGACGCCGCCTTCCCCTCGCAGCCGGTGCGCGGGGTCCGGCTGCTGCCCTACTTCGACGCGTTCGTCATCGCGTCCCGGCCCCGCGAGACGCTGTTCCCCGGTGCGGCCCGCACCCGGGCGCTCGCGGGCGGCCAGGCGGGGAACTTCCCGGTGCTGCTGGTCGACGGCACCGTCGCCGGGGTGTGGCACCAGCGCCGCTCGGGCCGGCGGATCGCGGTGACGGTGGAACCGCTCTCCCCCCTGACGGCCGGACAACTCCGGGAGCTGGAGCAGCGGGTGGCGCGGGCGGGCGAGGTGATGGAGGGGAATCCGGAGCTGACGGTGGGGAAGGTGACGGTCGGCGGGCACGCGTAGGAGGGGTGCCGCACGCACTCCAAGGCCCTGGCCACGGTGGAGGGGCGCCGCACTCCAAGGGCCCGATTACGGTCGAGGGGTGCCACCACGGGCCCGGCCGCGGCCTTCCGGAGTGCGGCGGCGCCCTGCCCGGGCCTGGGACGGGTCGCGGGCCGTCAGCTCGTCGCGGCCGCGCCGCGGTGGCCCCGGGTGAAGCGGATGGACACGGTGTCGCCGCCGGTCACCACGAAGCGGCCGCCCTCGCAGCGGATGACGGCCTCGTGCACCTCGCCCCGCTCGTCCCTGCTCTCCTCGGTGCTCAGCACCGTCCAGCCGCCGTCGGGCGGCTCGGGCAGCCGGGCCATCGCGGCGAACTCCCACTGGGCGGCGGGCACGCACCAGTCGGGAAGGCGCGGCCAGGTTCCGGCGCCGACGTGGAGGGTGCCGTCGGACGCGCAGGTCAGGAGCACCGACTGGCCGTCGGCCAGCAGGAAGGCGACGGCTTCCGGCTCCCCCATGCGCCCCTCGGGCCGGTAGAAGATGCCGAGGACCCCCACGATCCGGGCCCCCCTGAGCCACTCGGCGTTCCCCTGCCGCGGGCCGCGCGCCGCTTCCTCGTCGTTCCCGACCCTCATGGCCTGCTCCTTCCGGTGCGCTAGTGCCGCGTCAGTCAAGGTTTGCCCGTGAAGGAGCGGCGTCAGGTGCGTGCTCTCGGCGTGCCGGCCGGAAGTCCTCGTACTGGATGTACTAGGGCTTTCGGCTGGTGCGGCGAGAGTGCGTGCATGGCGTCGCGACGGGGCGAACCTTGGCTGACGCGGCACTAGCGACCAGAGTGCCATCCTTCGGGCCCGGGCAGGGAGTTCGGTCTCACCCGGGTTTGCGTGCCTCGATCAGGAAGCGGGTGGTGTGGGCGACGAACGGCCCCTCGGTCTCGATCCGGCGGTGCAGCGCCGCGAGTGGTGCCCGGTACGCGTCGACGGTGAAACCGGGCACCATCCAGATCACCTTGCGCAGGAAGTAGACGACGGCGCCGATGTCGAGGAACTCGGTGCGCAGCCGTTCCATCCGCAGGTCGACGACGTCGAGACCGGCCGCCTCGGCCGCGGCGCGCGCCTGTTCCGGGTCCCGGGCACCACGTGCCTGGGGCGGCTGCGGTCCGCGGAAGTACTCGACGAGCTCGAACACACTGGCCGGGCCCACGTGTTGCGAGAAGTACGTGCCCCCGGGGGCCAGGACCCGGGCGATCTCCTCCCACCAGGTGGTCACCGGGTGGCGGCTGACCACCAGGTCGAAGGCCGCGTCACCGAACGGCAGCGGCGGCTCGTCCTCGTCCGCGACCACCACCGCTCCCAGCGGGTGCAGCAGGGCGGTGGCGCGGGCGACGTTCGGCGGCCAGCCCTCGGTGGCCGCCATCAGCGGCGGCAGCTTCGGTGCGGAGGCGAGCACTTCGCCGCCGCCCGTCTGGATGTCCAGCGCCGCCCTCGCCCTGCCGAGGCGCTCCCCCATGGCGCGGGCGTACCCCCAGGACGGGCGCTCCTCGGTGGCCCGGCCGTCGAGCCAGGAGAAGTCCCAGCCGGCCACGGAGACGGCATCGGCCTCGGCGACCAGGGCATCGAACCGGGCCCGTTCCGCTGCTTCCGCGCCTGCTCCCGCGTCATCGGGTGTGGTGGTCATACGGGGATGGTGACATCCGTGCGGCGCCGCCCGCGACCGCATTCTCCGCGCGCCGGACCGCTCAGGCGGCCAGTGCGCCGAGCAGGATGCCCAGCAGTGCTCCGGTGATCATGAACGGGCCGAAGGGGATGCCCGTCTTGCGTCCGGCGCGGCGCGTCAGCACCAGCCCGAGCCCGTACGCCGCGCCGAACAGGAACCCGGCGAACCCGCCGGCGAACACGACGGCCCAGCCGTACCAGCCGAGAGCCACCCCCAGGGAGAGGGCGAGCTTGACGTCGCCGAAGCCCATTCCGTTCGGGTTGATGAGGAAGAGCAGGAAGTAGAAGGCGCCGAGGGCGGCTCCGCCGAGCAGGGCGGACAGCCAGGCCCCGCCGTGCTCCGGCAGCAGGGCGGCGAGGCCGAGGAGTGCGACAGCCGCCGCCGCGGCCGGCAGGGTCAGCTGGTCGGGCAGCCGGTGGACCCGGCGGTCGATGGTCGCGAGGAGGACGCCGACGGGGGCGAGCAGCAGCCAGACGGCGAGCTCGGGCCGGGTGCCGGTGGCCGCCGCGAGGGCGGCGCAGCCGAGGGCGGTGACGACGGGGGCGAGGGCGCGCGGGGCGTAGCGCGGACCGCTCCCGCGCGGGGCGGCGGGTGCGGCGTCGGGGCCGTCGGCTTCCTCGGCGTCGCCGGACGGCTCCGGCCCGGCGTCGTCCACCGGATCCGGCCCGGTGTGCCCCGCCCCGGCGGCGGTGCGCACGGCGACGGCCGCGCCCACCTCGGCGCACGTCGTGCAGCGCGTGGAGCCCAGCCAGCCGCGGCCGGGCCCGGTGAGGGCGTGGCCGGCGGGGCAGGCGTCCCGCCACGCGTCATCCGGTTCGACGGAGAACCGGTAGGCGGCGCGCGGGACGAGCAGTCCGGTCGCGGCTCCCCAGAGGGCGGCGACCCCGATCAGGATGGCGTACACGTCACCGACCCTAGGCTCCCCGCGGGCGGCGGTCATGGGCCCTGGGGCCCACTGCTCGCCGTTACGGACCCACAGCCCCTCACGTGGCGCTACCGTCGGGGCCATGGCTGGATGGCGCAATGGAACGGGAACGCTGACGATCACCGACCGGGACGGGGAACGGGAGACGGAGGTGCCGCTGCGGATCGCGGCCTCGTACCGTCACCGGAGCCGTGGTCTGCTCGGCCAGGACGGGATCGACGGCGCGCTGATGATCACGCCGTGCGGGAGCGTGCACTCCTTCCGGATGCGGTTCACGATCGACGTGGCGTACCTGGACCGGAAGTTCAACGTGGTGGCGGTGCACACGATGAAGCCCGGGCGGCTGGGCCTGCCCCGGTTGCGGGCCCGGCACGTGATCGAGTCGGAGGCCGGCGCGATGACGAAGTGGGGGCTGCGGCCCGGCATGCAGGTGAGGATCGCGCAGACCGGCTGAACGGCGGCCCCGGCGGGGGCCGTTGCGGCCGGCCGCGCGGCGGCGGGAGCGGCGCCCGCCGCCGAAGCGGTCCCGCGCGGGGCCTGCGAAGCAGCCTGGCCCGGCGCGCGTACGTGCGGTGGGTGCCGGGCAACTCTCGCGCCCCGGCGGGTTGAGGCCGGTGTCAGGGGAGCTTGGCGGCCTGGGCGGCGACGAGTTCGGCCGGGAGCTGCGGAGTCTTCCCCGTGACGAAGTCGGCCACGTAGAAGGTCACGACGGTCGAGCCGGTACGCACCAGCTGGAAGACCAGCGGCACCTTGTCCCCCTCGACGCTCCCGGTCACCTGGTAGGCGATGCTCTCCTGGCCCGCCGGAGGCAGCGGGAGCCGCTTGACCTCGCTGTACGTGGAAGGGCCGTCCTCGCTCGACGTACGGAAGCCGCCCGCGCAGGCCCGGACCGCGTCCCGCACTCCGCGCATGAGCTGCTGCGCCGCGTCCTTGGGGTGGGCGGTGAGAATCTCGGTGACGACGGTCTGGTCGTCCTTGCCCTCCTCCGACTTGTCCATGACGGTACGGAAGACGGTGGCGGCCGGGGCGGGCTGGGGCGCGCCGTTGATCACCGACACGAGTGGCCGGCAGTCCTCGTTCTCGGAGCGTTCCGTGCCGCTCTCCTCGCCCCCCTGCAGGGGCGTGACCACGTAGTTCCCGACCTCACCGGTGGTCAGGGCGATGCCGGCCAGACCGGCCTTGTCGAGGACCTTGCCGCTGCTCGTGGGGGTCGACGTGGGCGGCGGGGCGGCGGAGTCGCTCGCGGCGGGGTTCGAGGAGGGCGTCCCGCTCGGCTTCGCGGTCGCGCCCGCGGCCTTCCCGCCGTCCTGCCCGGACGTCTTCCCGTCGGGCCCGCAGGCGACGGCCGCGAGGCAGAGCACTGCTGTGGTGGCCGCCATGGCTGCCGTACGTGCCTTCATCACTGACCGCTCCTGACCGGCGGACCGCTGCCGCCGATGTCGTTCCCGCACGGATACCGCACGCTAACAACCGGAGCGGTCCGGAAGCTTGGGCCCAGGGACCCAAGTCACGGCGGGCCGGAGCCGAGCAGCGTCCACGCCCCGTAGGCCGCCGAGGCCACGGCGAGCACCGCGACGACCGCCGCGGTCCGGGACGGGGAACGCAGCCGCAGCAGCGCCACGGCGGGGGGCAGCAGGAGCGGGAAGGCGGGCATCATCAGCCGGGGCCGGGAGCCGAAGTACCCGGAGCCGATCAGCGAGATGACGACGACCGCGATGCCGTAGACGAGTACGGGCAGCGGCTGGCGCTGCCGCACGCACAGGGACACCAGCCACCCGAGGGCGGCCAGCGCCGCGCACAGGCCGAGCATGGCGGGCAGCGGCAGGCCGAGGATGAAGGAGGCGAGGGCCGCGCCGCCGTCGATGCTGTTGCCCCACTGCGCCTGGACGTCGAAGTAGGCGAACGGACGCCCTTCGCGCACCGCGACGAACACCACGTACGCGAGCCAGCCCAGCGGCGCGACGACCACCCCGAGGAGCATCCGGCCGTGGCGGCGGACGATCCCGGCGAGGGCGGTCGCCGTGGTGGTCTCGGGAGTGCTTCCCGCACCGTCGCGGCTCCGGTAGGCGCGTACGAGGGTGACAGCGGCGGTGATCGCGAGGGCGGCGATGAGCGCGGCGGCGGACGGCCGGGTCAGCCCGGCGAGTACGCACAGACCTCCGGCGACGATCCATCGCCGGGTCAGCACGGCGTACAGCGACCAGGCGGCGAGCGCCGTGAACAGCGTTTCGGTGTACGCCATCGACTGGACGAACGCCGTCGGGTACACCCCCCACAGCGCGGCCAGCACCACCCCGGCCCGGCGCCCGCGCAGCCGGGCCCCGACGGCGAAGATCCCCCAGGCGGCCAGGAGCGCGGCACTCCAGGCCACCAGCAGCCCGGCGCCCGCGAGGCCGAGCGGGGTCACCTCCGCGATGCCGCGCTCCAGCGCGGGCAGCAGCGGGAAGAACGCCAGGTCGGAGTGGACGCCCCCGTCCGGGAGCGTGACCGTGTATCCGTATCCGTTCTCGGCGACCCGCTGGTACCAGAGGGAGTCCCAGCGCTCCGAGAGCAGGTGCGGCGCGTCCTTCCCCGCGGCTGACGCGGCGGCCCAGAAGACGACGAGCCCGACGATCCGCACCGCGGCGTACGCGCCGAGTGCCGGTGCGGCCGCGGTGAGGGCGGCGGCGACCTGTCCACGGGCCGGCCGGTGTTCCGGGCGCGGGCGGGTGGGGGTGACCTGGGGGGAAGGGCCGGGGGGCATACGGCCGATTATGTCTGCCGGCCGGCCCCGCCCGGCGGGGCCCCCGGGCCCGGCCGGGGGCCGCAGCGCACCGCACTCAGGAGCGGCGCCGCTCAGCGCCGCCCCGCTCCCCGTCGGCGGGACTCACCGGTCGGCGCGTCGCCAGAAGCGCTGCGTCCACCAGTACAGAACCGTCCGGTCCGCGGGCCAGGGCCTGTCCTGGACGAGGGGCGCCTCGAAGGAGTCCCTGGGGCCGACGGCCCGCCAGCCGGGCGCGACGTCCTCCCCGGCCTCCGGCGGGCGGGCGTGGCGCGCGAACCGTTCCTCGCTCACGCCGACGGAGGCGTAGTTGCGCTGGGCCTCGACGAGCGAGACACGGTTCGCGCCCCGTTCCATCGTGGGCCAGCGCAACTGTGAGGCGTCGTCCTCCCACTTGCAGACCGGGCAGATCATCGAGGAGCCGGGCGGGTCCTCGAAAACCGTGTGGCCGCAGGCGACACAAGGGTACCGGCCCAACCGGTCCCCGTCAGACCCGTTCACGCGCACGTCGCATCCTCGGCCTCCTGCGCCGCATCGTGCCCGGCATCCCCTTGAACGCCGCCAGGCCACCGTCGAGTTTGTAGAAGGAGATGATGCCCTTCTTGCTCTTCATCCCGTACTCGCCCGTGGCGGGATCGAAGTACCGGACGGTGCCGTCCTCCGACGCCTCCTTGACGAGCACGCCCGGCCGGCCGCCGTCGCAGTCGCACATCAGGTCCTTCGCCGCTTCCTCGTACTCGCGCTGCGACTCGTACCCCATCTCATCACCGTGCTTCTGGTAGTGCTCGTCGAGGTTCCCCTTGCTGGTCCACTCGTCGCAGTTGTGGACCAGGGCGTTCTGTCCGGCGATCCCCACGTAGTAGGTGTGGATGCCGCTGACGGTGAGGTCGTGCGTGGTCTGCCGCTGCTGGTAGTGGGACACGGACCGGACCGTGAGCGAGGTCCCGGCGGGTGTCCGCAGCCGGTCGCCGGGGCGGATGTCGCCCGCGTCCACCCAGCCGTTCCGTCCGTTCAGCCAGAACGGGTGCGTGTCCGTGGCGGTGAGCGCGGCGGTGCGGCCGTCGACCCCGACCTGGAGCTGTGTGAACGCGCGGTCGCTGTAGGTCCGGATGGTGTCGGTGACCGGGCGGACGGTGGTCAGGCCGCCCGCGGGGTCGGTGACCGTGACGAGCATCCCGACGCGTACGGCCTCGATGGGGATGCGGCTGCCGTCGGCGAGGAGCACCGGCGTGCCGGCCAGGAAGCTGTGCTTGGTGCACGGGGGTTTCCTGGTGTCGTCGGGTTTGTCGTCCTTCTTGGGTTTCTTGGTGTCGTCGAGTTTCTTGCCCGCGTCCTCCAGGGCCTTCTCGGCGTCCTTGACCTTCTTCCGGCTCTTGAGGAGCCCCTTCAGCCCGTCGTAGAGATCACCGCCGTGCTTCTTCAGCGCCTGGATGAGCTTGTAGGCCTTCTTCCACTTCCACGGCGCCCCGTACTTCGCCGCGAGCTTCCCGACCGCACCACCGACCAGACTCAACAACACATTGATCAACGTCTCGGTGCACGCACCCATATCCCCCTTGGTGATGCAGTCCAACGCATCCGTGATCCCCAACTCGTCCGCGAGAATCTTCGCGAGCTCCTTCGCCGCGTCGATCGCCTTGTCACTGTTGGACTTCTCGTCCTTCTGCGCGTCCTGAAGATCCTTCAACGCCTTGTCGTACGCCACCTGCTCCGGCGACTTCGGCGATCCATCGGCATTCCTGTCCGAAGCCGGATCCCCCTGACCCGGAGCGTTCTGCCCACCCCCCGCCTCACCACCACCATCCCCACCACAGTCCCCACCACCACCGATCCGGCAGACCTGCACCCCGATCTTCGCCGTCAAATCCGCACCGATCCCCGTAGCCACCAAGGCACCGACAACCGCCACGACCACCAACGTCAGACCCAGATACTCCAGCGCACCCTGACCCCGATCACCCCGCCGCCCCACCACCGGCAACCGCACACCCGTACGCGGCACCACACGCCGCACCCACCGACGCACCCGACGCTGCGACTTCCCCACCCGTGACATAGGCCCACGGTAACGACGGCCACACCCGGGCGTATTGGGCCCACAGACCTAAATCGCCGTACGGTCGGGCCCGCCCGGAAGCGCAAGGAGAGCGCGCGTCTCCGACCTCCCCCGGCGTCAGGACGGGGCACGTTCGAAGGGGGCGAGGAGCGGCTCGAGCGCACCGGCGTCGCGCAGTTCCCGGTCCATCTCGACGACCGACTCGACGGACGGTCGCGGTCCCGCCTCGCGCTTCCCGGCAGGCGCCCACGCGGCCGGCGCGCTGAGGCTCAACGGGCTTGCGTAGGCGTGCGGCAGAGGCTCCCCCGGTCGAGAACCGAACCCACGTACCGGCTAATGTCCTGCGTTCTAGAAGAGGAGCGCATTTGCATCGCACGCGTGCCCAGGAGCACAAGCACAGACCCGGTCGACGCCTGACGGCCCTCGCCGTCACCGCCGTCCTCGCCGCCACCGGAGGCACTCTGGCCACCGTGCCGGCCACCGCCGCGACGCGCGGCACCCCCGCCGCTGTGCAGTCGGCCGCCGCCGACTCGGCGCCGCGGGAGGCGACCGTACGGTTCCCGCTCGACGCGGAGATCGTCAGCGCCGGCACCACCGGCTTCCTGTCGCGGACCAACGCCACCACCCCCGAGTACCGCTGGACGCGGTACGCGGACGGCACGTCCACCGCCCTTCCCGCCGCCGCCTCGGTGACCGGCGGGGTCTCGGACATCGTGGTGACGGGGGACGCGGCGGATATCGGCGACAGCCGGTTCCTTCGGATCCACGACATGGCCACGCCGTCGGCCCCGCCGGTGGAGGTGGACCTCGCCGGACTCGGCGAGGACTACTGGTTCCGTGGCGCGATCGGCTCGACCCTGATCGTCATGGTGGACGACCCGGAGAAGGGCTGGCAGCCCCACCTCGTCACCGCCGGGGGCGGGTCCCTGACCGACCGCGTGGTGTCCGGCATGCCGTCGGGGGTCTGCGACCTCAACGCGACGGCCTATACGGCGAACACCGCACTGTTCGACTGCGGACTGGGGTACAACGAGGTCCGCGGCAAGGCCGTCGTCGACCTCGCCACCGCCGCCATCGTGTCCCAGCATGTCCAGGCAGGCGATCCCTGGCGCATGACCGAGGCCGCCGTCTCCGACACCCATGTGGCGTGGCACGAGGCGAACGACGCCGTCCGGACGATCCGCGTCGCCCGTCGCGGCACGGACGAGCGCAAGCAGCTCAAGGCGGAGGGCTACTACGGCGACGACTTCCACCTGCTCGGCGACTGGGTGACCCTGGGGGAGCCCCGCGCACTCGAGTACGGCGAGGGACCGTACGCCGGCCATACCCCCACGGCCCCGCGCCCCTTCGTCGCCGAGTCGGCGGAGACCGGCGAAACGATCCAGCTCCTCACGCACCTCTCGTCCTCCGCCCCCGCGCCGGACGGGTCCCTGATGGTGCGGGGCGGCACGTCCGCGGAGGGGGAGGGCCTGTACCGGGTCGCCCTCGGAGTCGACGGGAAGCCCGTCGCCACGATGGTCGCCCCGACCGGTCAGGCGACCGCCGTGACCCTCCTCGGCCACACCGTCCCAGCCGCGATCACCGGTGCGCAGCTCGACAAGGGCATCGACCTGGACTGGGACCTGTCCCGGGGTGACGCGTACGTGTGGGCGACCCTGGTCCACGTACGGACCGGACAGCGCAGGCAGTGGCCGCTCGTGAGTGAGGGCGGAACGCCGGCCCGGCGGACGGTCGGCATGCACTGGGACGGCAAGGAACTGACGTCCGACGGCTCCACCGGCCCCGCCCTCAACGGTGAGTACACCTGGGAGATCGTGGCTCGACCGGACGACGGTATCGGCCCCGAGCTGCGAACCGGCGGACGGTTCACCGTGACTCGTCCCGTGGCCCCGCACGACTATGACGACAACGGCACCCCCGACGTACTGGTCCGCAATGCGAGCGGTGGCCTGGTGCGTCTCGCCGTGGAACGGTCGGCGGCGGGTGACAACGTCGTCCACGGGGGCACCTGGAACGTCGGTCCCGGCTGGCAGGTCTACGACCGGATGGAGTCCGTCGGAAACGTGGCGGGCACCTCGGTGAGCGACACGATCGCCCGGGACAAGGGCGGCGTGCTCTGGCTCTACGAGGGCACCGGCCTCGGGGCGAAGACGTTCGGCACCCGGACGAAGATCGGCGGGGGCTGGGGAATCTACGACCAGCTCGCGGGCGGCAGCGACCTGACCAACGACGGCAGGGCCGATGTGGTCGCCACGGACAAGTCCGGCGCCCTCTGGCTCTACAGCGGTACCGGCAACGCCAACTCCCCGTTCTCCGCACGGAAGAAGATCGGCGGTGGCTGGGGCGTCTACAACCAGCTCACCGCTGCGGGCAACCTCGCCGGAGCGGCGACGGGAGACCTCGTCGCACGCGACAAGACCGGTGTCCTCTGGCTCTACCTCGGCAAGGGCGACGGCACTTTCGCCGCCCGTACGAAGATCGGGTCGGGCTGGAACACGTACAAGGACGTCGTCGGCATCGGTGACGGCAACGGCGACGGCCGCCCGGACCTGCTCGCGCTGAAGCAGGGCTCGAGTCCCGGAGCGTACTTCTACGCGGGCACCGGCGACTGGCGCGCGCCGTTCAAGGGCGGGAAGGGAAGCGGCGTGCTGCCCTCCGACGTCTCCTACGAGGCCGGGTTCTGACACCTCTCCTCTGAGCCCGAGGCCGGGGCGGCGCCGCGCGCACAGACACGCGCCCGCCGCTCCGGCCCAGGGCCGCCACCCTCAATGGGGCAGGACCAGCCAGGACTTGGTGCCGCGTTGGGGCTGTTCCGCCCGGCACGTACCCCACTCCCCTCCCCAGTCGTCGACGACGGCCGTCAGAAGCCAGAGCGCCCGCCGGCGCCGCACCGCGCAGAGTGCGGCCATGTCGGGTGCGGTGTGGTGCGGATGCTGGTCCCACACCAGGAGTCGCACCGCGTCGTCGCGGTGGCGCAGGATGACGTAGAGCTCCCGGCCGGGGCTCATCCTGGCGGTGACCGAGACCAGTTCGGTGACCGCGTACGTCACCGGCCAGACGTACGACGCGAGGCCGTGCGACTCCAGCGCGACTTTGGTCGCCGTGCGGGCGATACCAGCGCTGCGGATGTCGCCGGGGAGGGTGAAGCTCAAGGAAAGGCGGGGCGCGGACCGCCCCGAGCCGCCTTTCGGACGGAGGTACGGCTGCGGCGGGCGGTGCCGGGCGGAGGGCGCGTACGCGTCCGGGAACGGCATCCGCGTCTCGGCGACGGCCGGACAGAGAGCGGCGAGTGAAGCGGCGTGCATGAGGGACTCCCTTGTACGGGTGACAGGTTGGCGGCGTCTCTCTTCCCGTGGGTGCGCACGGACGGCTCTCGCGGATGCGGACGACGAGCTTTGAACCCTTTCGTGGTGGGGCAGCCCGCTCAGGCGGCAGACTGCCGTTGATCGCATGCGGAAAGGAACGGGATGGCAGCCAGGACCTCTCCCACCGAACGTCAGAAGCGGCTCGGTTCCGAGCTCCGGCGGATGCGCACATCGGCCGACGTTTCGGCGGAGTCCGCAGCCGGCCTGCTCGGCGTGGACCGGGGCAAGATCTCGAACATCGAGTCCGGTGCCCGACCCATCAGCGCGGATCGCCTGCGCACGCTCGCCCGGAGCTGTGCATGCACAGACGAAACCTACGTCCAAGGTCTCGTCGAGATGGCCCAACCCACCGGCCGGGGCTGGTGGGAGAGATATCGAGGCACGCTGCCTCCAGGTCTGCTCGACATCGCCGAGCTGGAGGCGTACGCGCACCGCATGCGAGCCGCGTACTCGATGCACATCCCCGGCCTTCTCCAGACCTCGGACCACGCACTGGCCCTGTTCCGCGTGGTAGTTCCCAAGCTTTCGGAACGGGAGATCGCACTGCGGCTCGCCCACCGCGTCGAACGACAAGAGGTCCTGAAGGGGGTTACACCCCCTCCGTACACAGCGATCGTGCACGAGGCAGCACTGCGCATGCAGTTCGGCGGCAGAAGTGTGGCGCGCGCCCAACTCGACCATCTGCTGGTGACGTCCGAGCAGGCGCATGTGACGCTCTTGGTCATCCCCTTCGAGGCTGGGGCGTTCCCCGGAGCGGGACAGACGGTTCTGTACGCCGAAGGGCCGGCGCCTCAACTCGACACCGTCCAGATCGACAACTCGCACGGGCCCCTCTTCGTGCACTCGGGCCCCCAATTGGCCAAGTACCGAGCCCACCTCGACTGGATGGAGGAGATCGCACTGCCGCCTGGCAAGTCGCGGGACTTCATTCACAACATCGCACGCCAACTCTGAGGAGATGACCGATGTCGGACGTCATATGGGAAGAAGCGTTCTGCGGCGAGGGCAACTCCTGCTACCGCATCGGAACCGACGAGCGGGGCAACAGCTACCTCGCCGTCGCCGGCGCCGAGGACCACTGTCTCACCGACAGCCGTGAGGCGCTCCAGCAGATGATCCGGGACATCAAGGCCGGCAAGGCCGATCACCTGCTGTGACGGCGGGCCGCCCGGCACCGCGGCATCCCCGGGGCCGGGTGCGCGCCGGTCAGAAGCTTGTTCCTCGTGGATCGGCCGCATGAACTCGGTGCCGGGGTGTCCCGCAAACGCCTCACGGCCGATGCCGTATGCGCGGTGCATAGGGCATCGGCCGTGAGGTGGAGTGAGGTCCCGCGCCGCGCCGGTCTGTGAACGTGAGACCGGCTCACGGAAGACTGGCGCCATGCGGAAACTGATCTACGGCCTGAACCTGACCCTGGACGGCAACATCGCCGCACCCGCCACGGCATCGGCTGGAGCGTACCGAGCCCTCAGTTGATTTCGCGGTAGGTGTTCCAACCGCCACCGATCAGCGCTCGGGCGCGGAAGAGTCCAGACCCCGTGGCGGTACCGGTCGAGGAGTAGCGGTAGAGGTGGCCGCTGCGGTCGGCTGCGAGGATGTCGCCCCTGCCGTCACCGTCCACGTCCCCGATGGCTGCGAGCTTGCTGTAGATCTGCCAGCCGGCGCCCACCTTGACGCGGGGACCGAACGGGGCGGAGGCGCTGCCCGTCCCGGCGTACAGGTACAGGACTCCTGCCGTCGTGCGCGCGACGATGTCGGCCCGCCCGTCGCCCGTGTAGTCCCCCGCGCCGACGATCCGGTCGTAGACACCCCAGCCCCCGCCAACCTGGATCCGGGAGGCGAAGGACGGGACAGACGGGGGGAACTCGCTGCTGGTGCTTCGGTAGAGGTAGAGATGGCCGGACGTGTCACGTGCGAGCAGGTCGCCCTTGCCGTCGCCGGTGAGGTCTCCGGGGCCGAGCAGAGTGTTGTAGATGCCCCACCCCCCGCCAATGGCCCACTGGCCATCGGTTCCGCCGGTCAGCCACCCGTTCTTGCACACCGCGAGCATCTCAGGGCTTTTGTCGAGAGCGGTATCGGAGATGAAGCTGATCAGCCTCGTGCCGCCGTACGAGCCCTCGCACTTGTAGGGCGACGGCGCCTGACGGCGCGGAGCCAGCAAGCCGTTGCCGAGTGTCTCGTACGTGTAGAGCTTGCCGTCCGTGCCGAGAGCCTGAATGCGGGACTTACCGTAGGCGGGGTTTCCTCCCGCGCCGAGGATCACATCACCCCTCTCCCAACCACTGGTCCACAGGCCCTGGGTCCGCTGCGCGAAGCTTCCCTGGCCGAGCCCCTTGTAGATGTAGAGGGACCCGTCGACCGTCCTGGCCGCGAGGTCGCCGTTGCCGTCACCGTCCATGTCGTCGCCACCGGCGATCTGGTTGTACACGCCCCACCCGGCGCCGAGCTTGACAGGCGCCTTGAACGCCGGTGCCACGCCGCTGATTCCGGAGTGGAAGAAGAGCTGTCCCGAGGGCGTACGGGTGACGACGTCGCCGACACCGTCGCCGTCGTTGTCCGTGACCCCGACCAGTTGGTCGTAGATCTCCCAGCCACTGGCGATTTTGATACGCCGCCCGAACGGCACGTCCTTGTTACCGGTGGCAGCGTAGAAGTACAGCTCGCCGCCCGGAGTCCGGGCCAGGACATCCGCCAGGGTGTCACCGTTGAGGTCGCCCGGCGACAGGACCTTGTTGTAGATCTGCCAGCCGGACCCCACCCGGCTCGCCTCTCCCACGTATGCCCCGTTTCCATCCGGCGGGGTTCGCACCAAGCTGAGCGTCCCGTCGGTGGTGAGCACGAGGAGCTCGGGTGCACCGTCGCCGTCCTGGTCACCGACCGGAACGTAGTCCTTGAAGGAGACATCGCCCGGAAGGTCCTCCTCAAGGAAGAACTGGTACGCCAAGGACCTGCTCACCGGGTTCGTCAGCCAGAACGGGCCGGTGAGGGGGCGATACATGATCGCGCCCAGTCCGTCTCCCAAGAAGTCCGCCCGGGGCAAGGCCTTGGGCGCAGTCGGCGGCACTGAATCCGCGACCGCCGGGGACGACAGCGACATGCCGGCCATGGCCGCCACACCCGCGCAAGCAGCGATGAGGCGGGCGCGCACGGAGCGCGGACGCCGGCGTGAACGATTTGACATGCTCCCCCAATGACGTAGGTGGAGGCACAGGCTAAGGGCGCGTGCCTCTCGCGTCGCACGCACCCCCGCTCAACGCATTGGCCTGAACGCGCATGAGTGTTGCGATCACGCCGATTGCCCTCACGGCTGGACATCAACCGGTAGATCATCCCGTATGACACCAGTCCGACCGCGCGCCGTATGGCGGGAGTTCGTCGTGCCGCAGCTACCGATCGGCGGTACGGACCGTACCCCGAGCGGCTGCGGCAGCGGTTCGGAGGCGAGCTGGCACCCGACACCCCGACATGGGGCATCGTGCCGACCAACCGCTTCTCAGACTGCCTCACTCAACGGCCGGGAAACCCGTCTCAGGACGAGTGGCAAGCCCTCACGGTCCCAGGGGGTGCTCCGTCCGCTCACCCAGGCGCTGTCACGACTTCGAGGCTCCATGGCCCCCGTCCAGTGCGGTGAGATTCATCCACCCTCGGCGAGACGGGACAGCGGCCCTGACGAGCTGCTTGCCGAGTGGCACGAGCTTCGAGCTCAACGGACGTGGTCTCCCACGCGCGCTCCTCCACGCCCTGCCGTCTTGGCGACGCACACTCATGGTCGCAGCAACGGTTCTCGTTCCGCACCCCACTTCCCAGGCATCGGCCTGTGCACTGGGGGCACCAGCTCATCCTTGCTCGGGTGGCCCGACCGAAGTCCGGGCCACCCGAGGGAAGAACCGCCTGAACTGGCAGTCCCGGAACCCCGGCATATCTGCCACCGCTTGGCCGTCTCCTCCGAGATGCGGCCACGAGCTCCGGGACCCTGGAGCAGTGCCGAGGCACTGCTCAGCTCCGTCAGCCCTCCCCGCGCGGGAAGGAGACCTCCACGCGGCGGTTCTTCTTGCGGCCCTCTTCCGTGCTGTTGTCGGCGATCGGGTACTGCTCGCCGTAGCCGCGGATCTCGTACGAGACGCCCGACCCGACCAGCGCCTTGTCCAGCACGTTGTGGACTGCCTCCGCGCGCTGCTTGGAGAGCACGTCGCCGTGGGCGGAAGATCCCAGGTTGTCGGTGAAACCGAAGACCCGGATCTTCTTGGCGTCCTGCTTCTTGATCTCGGCGGCGATGGCGTTGATGCGCCCGGTGGCCGCGGCGCTCAGCGTGGCGCTGTCCTTGCCGAAGAGCACCTCGGCCTGGAGCGCGAACTTGATGTCCGCGTTCGTGTCCTCACGGCGCTCCTCACCACCCTGGTCCTCGACGACCTGGATGATGTCGAGGACCTTGCCGGGCGCGAGGGTGCCGCCTTCCGGCATCCTGAGGTCCGGATCGCTGGTGTCCAGCTTGACCGGGGGCTCGGAAGAAGCCTCGGTGCCCGGCGGCACGCTCGGGCCGTCGTCCGCCAGGGCCGCAGTCGCACCGAAGACCGTGGAACCGGCCAACAGCACTGCTACGGCGAGAGACCGCCCTGCGAGATGGCCTGGCCGGCGCCGCGTGCGCATCGTGTTCATTTCGGCCATCACCCAGAGATCTTCAGCGACGTGGTGGCGAAGGTGGGCAGCGTGAAGTCGACTTCGGTGCTGGTTTCCGGGGGTGCCGGGAACTGCATGAAGACGGGCGTCGACTTGCCCGGCTGCAGCGGAACAATGCCGGTCGTGCACAGGCAGTTCGAGTCGGTGTCACGGAGGATGTAGTAGCGCTTTTTGCCCACCTTGTCCACGAGTGTCGCCCCAGCGACAGAATTCGGGTTCTTCGCCACGACCGCGCTCTCTGCTCCTGCCCAGCCGGCCGTGTTCTTGGACTGGTCGCCGTCGTTCTTGATCTCGCCCTGCACGGTGATGAAACCACCGGTGTCACGCTTGACCTGATTGATGACGAGGGTCAGGCCGCCCTGCCCCTTGGCCTCCGCGAGCTTCGCATTCGGGTCCACCTTGTCCCCAGCGGCGGTGTCGTCACCCGCGCCCTTGTCCTCCCCGGATGGCTTGGCGGATGACGAGGAGCCGGCGCCCTCCGTCTTTCCACCGTCATCACCACCGCAGCCGGTGACAACAAGGGCCAGCGCAACCGCCATCGAGGCAGCCGCCACCGCCCTTCGGGACTTCGTGGTGCGCCGAATGCTCATGGGTTCAGGTTCCTTTACTCGTCGTTCGCTGTCAGTCGTCGATCAAGTGCACGGCGAAGAGGGTCTTTGCCAGTTTCGTCCACAGCTCCGGATGGGCAGGATCGACCTTCAGAGGGCCCTGGCCGTAGCAGTCGAGAGTGAGTATCGGCAGATCCGGCCGGCCGCCCTTGTCCTCTCCATCGCCCTCGTCATCCGATCCCGGGTCATCACTCGGCGCATCGTTGAGCTTCGGCGAGCACCGGAACTCGATGACGGCGGTGGCCGTGGCCGTGCCGTGCGTGGTCTTCGTACTGGGGATCACCGAAGAACCCACCGTGTAATCGGTTTCGACGCTGACCGTAACCCTGTCCCGGAGGAAGCCCTCGTCCCAGTCACAAGGCAGGCGGAGAGAATCGCCGCTATGGAGGTGCGAACGGTTGGCGGATGCCAACTGCTGAGCCTTTCCGCATCCCGCCTGGAAGTAGCGATGGTTCTCCAGAAAGTCGCTGAGGCCGTTGGGCTCCCGCAGAGCGGCGAGGAACTGCACTTCCAGATCGTCCCGGGCATCCTGGGCGGCGGCGAGCGCGGCAGCATCCGCGGCACCCTGGGCCCCGTTGCGGGTGGCGGAGGCCTGACCGACAGCAAAGAACGCGAACGCGAGGAAGAGCAGGCCCGCCACCATCACGATGTAGATGGGGAAGGCCTGCCCTGCGTCGCGACGTTTGCGCGGTCCCACTAGCCGGCGGTGATGGAGCTCACCAGACCGGTGATGCGGGCCGTGATCGCCCCGCCGATGCCCGCGGCCACCATGCCACCGATGATCGCGACGACCACCAGGATGATGCCGAGGTACTCGAAGGCCGTCTGGCCGCGGTCCGCGGTCTCGTAGCGCTTCTGGATCTTGGAGACGGCGGTGTTGGCCCAGCCGTTGACGCGGACGGCGGTCTTCAGGGTGATGTTCGACATGGTGTTCCCCTCCAGGTTCGGCCGACCGACTGCCGGCCGACTCGCACGTTCCTCTGCCGTCACTCCCGTTACCGGCTTCCTCCTGGCCGGTGCCGTTTGCGACATGAGAAACATACGGCGGAGCACCATGCCCAGCAGAGGGTCCCAGGGCCCATTCCCGGGCCCAATCGCCCAGTTGGGCCCCCGGCGTTCCGGAGTGGGCCCCCCGGGCCGGACTCACCACGTCTTGCTCGATCCCCCGATCAGCCATGACTACCTGTCCCCCCGTGCCGCAGGTCCAGCAGTCGGCGCCGTGCCGAGCCATCGGGCGATGGCCTCGCTGCGGCTGCCGCTGTGCAGCTTGGTGAAGATGCGGTTGATGTGGTTCTTGACCGTCTTTTCGCTGATGAAGCAGGTGGCGGCGATCTGCTGATTGCTCATGCCGGACGCGATCAGCTCCATGACCTCCACCTCCCGTGAACTCAGCCCGTAACGCTGCCTGTCAGGGGGCGCGGTCGGCCCCCCGGATACCGAAGACTGTCCCATACCTGGTTGCAGATGCGAAAGACCCTGGGGCGGAACGGCCAGTCGCGGCGCAGGCGGGGCTTGTTGGTGAGTCGGGAGGGGCGTCGACGTGTGTGCATACGCATCGTGTTGCTGGGGGGACACGGGACCGTGTCCGTCGTACCCGGGCTGCCGATGCGGGGCGCCTGGGGTCAGCGCCGTACCCAGGCCGTCCGGCAGGGCCGACCCCTGCGGGCCGGGGCCCTGGCGCATGTGGGCCAGGAGTGCGTTCGCCGCTGTGGCCGTGAAGTGGGCCCGGCCGCTCTGCGTGTCACGTACCGCTTGCACCAGCTGGTCCGCGGTGAACTCGCCGTGCACCAGATAGCCGCCCGCGCCCAGCCGCAGCGCCTCGTGGACGATCGCGCTCTCACGGCTGTAGGTCAGCATCATCACCGGCGCGACCCGGACCAGGTGCGGCAGCGCGGAGATGCCGTCCACGCCCGGCATCCGGACGTCGAGCAGTACGACGTCCGGGCGGTGCCGCACGGCCATGTCGTAGGCCTGGCGGCCGTCCGCGGCCTCGGCGACGACTTCGATGTCGTCGCGGCCGGACAGCAGGACGCCCAGTCCGGCCCGCACCACGGGGTTGTCGTCGGCGACGACGACCCGCAGCGGACCGGGGGCGGGCAGATCGGGGGCAGGGGGGAAGGCGGGCATGGTCCCGGATGCCGCGGTCTGCTGAGGAACGGGAAACCCCGGGGAGCTGGATTCGGAAGTGACGGGTGTGGCGTGCGAGGACGTGTGCTGGGAAGCGTGGGGCTGCGCGGCCCAGTTCTGGCCCGAGGCACGCGAGATGTCGTCCGGCATGCTGCGACCTCCTCTCATGGTCTGTGGGGACGGTGGGGACGGGTGGGGGGCGGGTCAGTCGAGCGGCGAGGAGGGCGGCGTCGGGGACAGGGCGGCCAGCGGGAGTTCCAGGCGGACTTCCGTCCCGGCGACCGCCTTGCCCTTGCCGATCCGGATGCGGGCGCCGACGGAGGCCGCGCGTTCGACCATGCCGACGAGTCCGAAGTGGCCGGCGCGCCTGAGGTCGTCCAGCGTGATGCCGGCGGGCAGTCCGCGCCCGTCGTCGTACACGCTGATCCGCAGGACGTCGCCCTTCACACCGGCCAGGACGACGAGGTAGGTGGGGTGGGCGTGGCGGTTGGCGTTCTCCATCGCTTCGGAGGCGATGGTGAGCAGTTGCCGGGCCACCACCTGGGGCACGGGCGGGACCGGGGCCTCGTTGAGCATGCGGAACGTGGCGGTGAGGCCGTGTCGCCGGGTGAAGTCGTCCGCTCGCGCGTGAAGTTCCGCCACCACGTCGATGCCGCCGTCGAGTCCCGACTCGCGCCGCAGGTCCGACAGCAGCTCGCGCGATTCCGCTGCCGCCCGGCGGGCGGACCGGGCGACGAGCTCGGCCTGGTGCTTGACGGTCAGCGGGTCCATCCGGTCCGAGGAACTCGCCAGGCCGTCGGCGGCCATGGCCAGGCCGTGGAGGGTCTTGGCGACGGAGTCGTGCATCTCCCGGGCGAGGCGGGTGCGTTCGCCTTCGATCGCCTCGTTGACGGCCAGTCGCGCACGGGTCTCGGTGAGGGCCTGACTCGCCGTGCCGAAGCGGAGAAGCAGGTTGCGCAGGGTGACGCCGACCGCACCGGCGATCACACAGAAGCCGGGGAGGAGCAGTGCGGTGGCCTCACTGGCCTGCAGGTGGTCGTCGGTGCCGTACACCCCGAAGATGATCAACGCCTGGAGGGCGGCGAAGACCGCCGCTCCGCGCCAGCCGTAGACGAGGCCGGCGAGCAGCGGCGTGCAGACCGTGACGTAGGCCAGCGTGGATTCCGGCGTGGCCGTGATCAGCAGCAGGGCTCCGAAGACGGCGTCGACCCCGAGCAGCCAGGGGTGCCGCAGGAAGAGCGGACCGAAGCGCTCCCAGTCCCGAAAGAGGACGTAGGAGCCCATGAAGGTGACGAGGATGGCCGCGCCGACCAGCCAGGTGGGGAGGCCGGGTGCGGTGCCGTCGATCGCGAACGGCGTCGCCATGGCGGTCATCGCCAGCCGGAACCCGAAGACCTGACGGCACATGGCCTGGAGCGCGTTGAGCTGGATGGCGAAGGCCGGCTGGGCGCCCGGATCGGCGATCGCCTGGCGCAGCTCGTGCGTCAGTCCCGGTTTCGAGTCGCTGAGTTGAAATGCCATGCGCCTGTCACCTCCCGCTGCTCGTGGTACTCATCATCCCCGTCACTCGGTTCATCCGCCGAGGAACGAGAAATCGACGTTGGCCCCGTACACGAACCCGACCGTCAGCAGCACCAGCGTTCCCGGCAGCAGGAACGAGGTGACCGCGAAGGTGGCCTTCGGGACCGCCTTGGCCGCCTTCCGGCGTGCGTTCTGCGCGTCGGTGCGGCGCATGTCGTTGGCGATCTGGATCAGCGTCTCCACGATGGGCGCACCCAGTTCCTCGCCCTGCTGAAGTGTGGTGACGAACATGGCGACCTGCTCCGAGTCGTTGCGCTTACGCAACTCCTCGAACGCCTGTCGCCTGCTGACACCCATGTCCATCTGGCGGAGGGTGATGCTGAGCTCGTCGGCCCAGGGGCCTTCGTACTTCTCGGCGACGCGCTCCAGCGCCTGGCGGAAGCCGAGGCCCGCCGAGACGACGACCGCGAGGACGTCGAGGAAGTCGGGAAGCGTGCGTTCGATGTGTTCCTTGCGGATGCGGACGGCCGACCAGATGCCGACCTCGACCCAGAAGGCGCCGAAGGCGAGGAGCAGGATGGCGAGGAAGATCTGGCCGCGCATGAGCATCGACAGGGCGCCGAGCGCCCCGAGGGCTCCGTAGACCGCCCGTCGGGCGGCGTACCGGTCGATGGTGAGGCCGCCGGGGTTGCCGGCCATGTCGATCTGACGGCGCTTCTTGTTGACGGCCTTCGGGCCCATCATCCTGAGCACCGAGGGGGCCCACCGCATGCCCATCCGGTCGATGCCGGAGCCGACCGCACTGGCGCGCGTGGAGCCGACCTCCAGGGCGATGGCGAGGTCGCCGGGGAGCTTGGCGTCGGCCCGGTACATCCGGATGCCGGCGATGGCCCCGTACACGGCGAGACCTACGACGAGTGCGAGCAACAGGTCCATGTGTCCGCCCCTTCCCTCAGACGTCGATGCGGGACAGGCGGCGGATCACGATGAATCCGATCGCGTAGAGGATGAGCGAGACGATGACCGCGACCTGGCCGATGAGCGCGCCTGTCATGCGGTCGAGTGCGCCCGGCATGACGGCGTTCATCAGCAGCATGGCGCCGAAGCCGAATCCCGGGACCGCGTAGGCCGTGACGGTGACCTGGGAGAGCTGCGTCTTGACCTCACGCCGGGTCTCCTTGCGCTCCTCCAGCGTCTCCGTCAGGTTGCGCAGGGAGCTGACGACCGTACCGCCGGCCCGGTTCGACAGGACGAGGGTCGTCACGAGGACGACGAGTTCGCGCGACGGGAGCCGCTCGGTCAGTTCGCTCAGGGCCTCGTCGAGCGATTCGCCGACGCTGAGGCGGCGTGCGACGCGGGCGAGTTCCTCGCCGGCCGGGTCCTCCAGCTCGTCCGCCGCCATGGAGAGCGCGGTGCGCAGGGCGAGGCCGGCCTGGGTGGCGTTGGCGAGGATGCGGGAGAGCTCGGGGAGCTGGTTGATGAAGCGGTCGGTGCGCTTGGTCCGCTGCCAGTTCAGGAAGGCGTTGGTGCCCCAGAGGCCGATCAGGGCGGCCACCGGGCCGAAGAAGGCGGCGAGGATCGAGGAGGCGGCCATCCACAGCCCGGCCATGGCGACCAGTGCGTAGACGAAGAACTCGCCCGGGGTGATCTCCAGGCCGGTGGCGGCGAGCTTCAGCTCGATCCGGCGGCCCAGCTTGGTCCTGCGCAGCCTGCGGTCGACGCCTTGGAAGCGGCGGTGCCGTCCGGTGGGCTGTATCTGGCCGGTGTGCGAGAGGCGCTCGACGAGGGCGTCGCGGTCGGCCTTGCCGCCGGCGTACGCGTGCAGACCCATGACGCCGAGTACGCCGCAGACGAGCGTGACGCCGATCGTGAGGAGGGGGAGATTGGTCATGGCGCGGTACTCACTTGGCCTCTCGGGTGGCGAGCTGTTCGTCGGACGAGGCGACGCCGAACGCCTGGGGAATCGGCTGGCTGGCCATGTAGAGGCGTTCGGCGACCTTGCGCGGGAGCGGGAGGTACTGGAACTGGCCGTAGACCCGCCCGTCGGCGGCGATCGGCTGGGGGATGAAGCGGGCGACGCTGACGATGCGGTAGTTGTCGCGGCCGTGCGAGTCGAGGATCGCGATCTCGGTGATCTTCCTGCCGCCGTCCGCGTGCCGGGTGAGCTGGACGATCACGTCGACGGCGCTGTTGATCTGGTCGTGCAGCGCCTCGAAGGGAATCTTGATCTCCGACATCGAGGCCAGCGTCTGCAGACGCATCAGCGCGTCCTCGGCGCTGTTGGCGTGGACGGTCGCGAGGGAGCCGTCGTGACCGGTCGACATCGCCTGGAGCATGTCGAGCGACTCGCCGCCACGGACCTCACCGACGACAATGCGGTCGGGGCGCATACGCAGGGAGTTGCGGACCAGGTCGCGGATGCTGATCTGGCCCTTGCCCTCGACGTTCGCCGGGCGCGACTCCAGCCGGATGACGTGGTTCTGCTGGAGCTGGAGCTCGGCCGAGTCCTCGATGGTGATGATGCGCTCGTTGTTGGGGATCAGCCCGGAGAGCGCGTTGAGCAGGGTCGTCTTGCCGGTGCCGGTGGCGCCGGAGACGATGATGTTGAGCTTGGCCTGGACGAGCCCGGAGAGCAGGATCAGCATCTGTTCGTCGAGCGAACCGAAGTTGATCATCTCCTGGAGGGTGAAAGCCCTCGGGAACCGTCGGATGGTGAGCGTGGCGCCGGTCAGCGCGAGCGGCGGAATGATCACGTTGACGCGCTCACCGCTGGGGAGGCGGGCGTCCACCATCGGGTTCGCCTCGTCCACGCGCCGGTTGACGGTGGACACGATGCGCTCGATGGTCTGCATCAGCTGTTCGTGCGAGCCGAAGCGCATGGGGAGCTGTTCGACCTTGCCGCTGCGCTCGACGAAGATCTGGTCCGGCCCGTTCACCATGATTTCGGTGATGGACGCGTCCTCGAGGAGCGGTTCCAGGATGCCGAGGCCGAGGGCCTCGTCGACGACCCGGCGGATCAGCTGCGAGCGTTCGACGGTCGAGAGGACCGGCCCTTCGCGGCTGATGATGTGCCCGAGTACGCGCTCCAGGCGGGCCCGCCGGTCGGCGGCGGCCAGCGAGGACATCTCCGCGAGGTCGATCTCCTCAAGCAGCTTGGCCCGGTAGGAGGCGACCATGTGGCCGTCCTCCCGCCCCCCGCCGTGCTCCTCGGGGGCGGTGATGCGTGCCCGCAGGCTCATGGTGCTGACTCCTCGGTCCGGCTTGTCGGTGGTGCGTTGTGGGGGCGATGGGCCCGATCAGTCGCGGGGCATGGTGGAGGTGCGGGTGGCTGGCCCGAAGTCGTCGACCCACGGGATGATCGAAGGGATCTTGACCTCGACGGTGTACGTCACGGTCTCGGACCCGTACACCCCACTGATATCGGCGTTGCCGTTCTTGGAGATCCAGTCGCTCATGGCCCGCTTGCCCGCCAGTTCCGGCGATATCGGCGGCACGTCGTGACTGGCGGTGCGCGCCGCCGCCCGAGCGCCGGTGCCTGCCTGGTTGACCGCGTACGCCGCGATGCCCAGCTGAATGGCGCAGAGGCCGACCAGCAGCAGCAGCGGGATGAACCCCATGTACTCGAAAGCGACCTGGCCGCGGTCGCGGACGGAACTACGCTTGACTCTCCCGGTCATGGATCAGCCCTCCCTCGCCGACGCTGCCTTGCCGGTGACCTTCGGACCCCAGTCGAGGACCCCGGGTACCAGAACGGGCACGTCGAGGTCGACCTCGACCTTGTACAGGCCGGGCTCCGGAGCGACGTCGCAGTGGAAGAATGCTCTGCCCTGCCAGGCGCTCGGCAGGTCCTCGCGCCCGCCGTTCTCACAGGCGGCGTCCTGGCCCGACCGCGCCCCGTTCCCCGCCCGCGCCGCCACATCCGCAGCGTTGCCGGCCAGGATGAACGTGTAGCCGATCAGTGCGCACTGCCAGAGTGCGATGAGCAGCAGGATGATCAGTGGCGTGACCCCGACGAACTCGATCGCGGTCTGTCCGCGGTCGCGGTCACGCCTCCCGCCTATGGTGGTTTCCGCCCTCTCGGTGGTCGCCATGGATCAACCTGCCTCCTCAGTCGGATGTGCCACGGCCCGCCGAGTCGCCGCGTCTGCGCGAGCGCCCGATCGAACCCCGGTCGTTCCTGTATTTACCGCCGCCTTCCGCGCCGACGGGCACCTTCACGAGTCCCAGCTCGCCCGCCAGGGCCCAGAGCGCCTGCTTGACCACGCTCTTCGCGTCGAGTTCGTGCATGCGGCCCGAGTCGACGGCGCCCTGCAGTTCCTTGAAGTTGGCGGGAATCGCGATGCCCGCCATCCGTGTCCCGGTGATCTTCTGGATCAGCGGCGGCTGGATCTCGGTGTTGCGTGCGTAGCGGTTGACGAGGGTCGTCGTCTCCTCCGCCTTGCGGATCTGGAGGCGGTCCCACATCCGTACGATGCGCTTCGCGCCGCGTACCGCGACCACGTCCGGCGTCGTCACCAACAGGGCGATGTCCGCCATCTCGATGGCCGCGGCGTTGGCGCCGTTCATCTGGCTCCCGCCGTCGATGACCACGACCTCGTAGCGCGAGCGCAGTGCGCTGACGATCTGCCGGGCGGACCGGTCGCTGACCTCCTCGCCCCGTTCGCCCTCGCCGGGTGCCAGGAGCAGGGCGAGCCCGCTGGTGTGGCTGAACACGGCGTCGGCGAGGACACGGGGCGAGATGTCGCTGATGGCGGCCAGGTCGACGATGGAACGGCGGAACTGCACGTCCAGGTACGAGGCGATGTCCCCGGCCTGGAGGTCCATGTCGACCAGGGCGACGGTGTGGCCGGAGGCCTGGGCCGCCAGGGCCAGTTGCACGGCGGTGACCGTCGCGCCGACGCCGCCCTTCGCACCGCTGACGGTGACGACCGTGCCGCCGGGGCCGGTGAAGACCTCGGCGCCCGCCCCGAGGTGGCGGCGGACTCCGACGGACCAGCCGGCGGCGGCCTGGACGCGCTGGGCCAGCTCCTCGTACGAGAGGGGCAGACCGACCAGGCCGCGGGCGCCGGAGTCCATGGCTGCCGAGTAGAGCCCGGGGCTCGCGTCGGCGGTGACGAGCACGACCCCGACCGCCGGAAAGCGCAGGGCCACCTCCCGGATCAGCTCAAGGGCTGGTACCGGACCGATCCGCTCGTGCACCAGCACGACCTCGGGCAGCTCGTCCAGCGACTCGGCGGCGAGCCGGGCCAGGGTGTCGAGCAGTGCGGTCGAGTCACCCAGGGGCCCGGCCGGCTCCGCGTCGGGGAGCTGGCTGAGCAGCGTGGTGATGGATCGGGCGGCGTCGGCATCGCCGACAGCCGGGAGGATTCGTGTGCTCATCCGGTCCTCACTTGTTCTTGTCTTCGTCGAGGTTGTAGCTGCCCTCGCCCGGACGGAGCGTGGTGGGGCTGTCGTTCGGCAGGAGGGCCAGCCGGACGTGCTCCGCGAAGGACTCGGCGTAGGCGACGCGCTGCGCGTCGGTGGTGTCCAGGGCGAAGGTGATCGGCACGGCCTCGGTGGGGCCGCTGCGGTCGTCGTGGTTCGGCTCGAGGGAGGTCAGCTGACCGACGTCGATGACCTTGGCGTTGGGCACGATGACGCGTGAGGTGGGCTTCTCCTTGTCGTTCTGGCCACCGAAGGTCGCGTAGATGTTGACGAGGTTGCCCGGCCGGATCTTGCCGGCGACCCCGGTCGCGGCGTCGATCATGATGGCGATCTCCTGCTGCCCGCTCTCCAGCGCCGGGCGCTTGACGAGCATGTCCTCCTGGAGCAGGGAACCCGGGCGGAGGGTGGTGACGGCGATCTTGCCGTCCAGCACCGACAGGTCGGTGACGGCGTTCTTGGACAGCCAGCGCTTCGGCATCGAGACCTTCTCGAACTGCCCCGGGTCCAGCGGCCGATAGGGGGCTATCTCCTTTTTGACCTGGTAGGCAGTCACCTCCGGTCCTACCTTCGAGTTCACATCACTGATCACCGAGAGCACACCGGCGAACGCGCCGAAGGCACAGAGGATCGAGAGAAGGAGAAGGATGACGCCGCGGCGTTGCCGTGAGTTCATGAGCGGAGCAACCTCGTTGGGAGATGTGGGCCGATGAGCGGACAGAGGAGCGGTGCGGGGTCGGTCCGTCGCGGGTCGCGCTGTGGCGTCCGCCCGTACGGGACGGGCCGGCGCCGTGCGCTGGTCGCCGGCTGTGGGTGCAGCGGCGGCGCACCGCCGAATCGCGGTGGCTCACGACCCGTGACGCATGGGCGTTCCTTGATTCAGGACACCGGAACCGTTCGTTTGGTTCTCCGGCGGTTTCAGCGGGGCGGTGCAGAGTCCGCAGCGGTCGCCGATGAGTTCATTTCCGCACCAGGTGCAGACCTCCCTGCGAACCGAAGAGACCAGCTGATAAATGAGTGAGATATCGGGCAGAAAGGCGGCGAATTCGATCATCTTCGAAGTGCCCCACCACGTGGGCGAATCAGCGGGCAACGCGACTTCGTGCACGGCCTGCACCTGCCAGGCCGGGGCGATCGTGGACGTCACCCAGTCCGATTGCACCTGCCCTTTGGCGACCAGCAGATGGGTGGCGAATTCGGGGCCGGTGAGGTCCCCCGAGCCGATTTTGATCAGTTGGGGGTTCGGGTTGGCCAGCACGCCGAACTGCGAGCCGGGGACCCAGGACTTCGCGTGCGCCTTCAGGCTGACGGGCACCCGGTCCAGCTTGGCGACCGAGTTCAGGAGCGCTCCGGCGTGGATGTAGTGGGAGAGCAGCCGCGCCGCTGAGGCGACGACCCCGGCACTGAAGTCGCAGATGGACAACTGCCGCAACTGGCGCACCAGCACCGCCACCCCCAAGGGGGGCAGATCCGCCTTGATCAGCGCGATGCGGTCACTCTCCAGCACCGAGCGCATCATGTGGAGCCGCCGCTCATGGGCGGCCGGGATGCCCGCGGGGTAGACCGCGATGACGTATCCGTGCTGCTCCAGGAGAAGGTGCATGTCGCTCAGCGCCTGGTCCAGCGGCTGCTCGTCGGGCGCCCGCAGGACCACCGCCGTGGGCGTCTGCTGATCGGTCGGAGGCAGGACGAGGTCAGCACTGGTCACTGCAATTGCTGTTGGCACGCTGTTCCCCGTTCGGCTCCGGCCGCCGCGTACCGCCGGCCGCAATCGCTCCTGCCAGGTGCTCCTTGCCCGGGCGCTCCTGCCTCAGCACTTTATCCACGTACTGCGAGGCAGAGAACACCTTTCGGGGCCCAGTGAGGCAGTGCTCACCGACTCCTCGCAGGGCGTTCGCATGACAAATCGGCCCAAGTGACTGGTTGTTAAATTCCGTACCATGCCGGCGTTTAGCGGCGCTCACCGAGTCAATGCAAGATCCTTTTCCGCTGTTGTGCACGTCAGAGGCGTGGGAGCGCTTTCACGGACTGCCCGGAGCGTTACCGGTGGGCCCTGCGGGAAATCTGGGCCCGGATTGGGGCCCCCGGACCCAGAGGTCCGAGGCGATCGCGACGGTGGCGCCCGGTGCGCATGCCGCCCCGGGCGCCTCGCCCGCCATCGGGAGTGAGCGGGCCGGGCACCACGGCCGCGAACGGCCTGCTCGCGACCCGCCCCCGGCCCGTCGGCCGACCACCCCCGGCCGGGCCGCCCTGCGCTCACCACCCCTCGCCAGGTGCGGCGTTGTCACGGACCGACGCCAGAGGTCTTGACAACTTGATTGGTCTGGACCAGTTTTAGCGCCCAAGCGGTGGCCACCGTTCCTCGATTCCACACCCCGGCACCCCCGTGCCGTGCTCCAGGCATCCCCGTGCCGCTCCCCCCGCCATCCCCGACTCCCCCACGGAGGCAGCAAGTGGAACGTTCCCCCGAAACCGGCCGCGGAAGACGTCACGGCCGCCCGCTCCTCGGCTCCGCCATGGCCGTCCTCGCCGCCGGCGCGCTGACCTTCACCGGCCTGGTCGGCAGCGCCGAGGCCGCTGACGTCAACGTCGCCAAGAACGCCGGCTTCGAGTCCGGCCTCGCCAACTGGACGTGCTCCGGCGGCTCCGGCGCCACCGTCTCCTCCCCCGTGCACGGCGGCACCGCGGCCCTCAAGGCGACCCCGGCCGGGCTGGACAACGCTCAGTGCACGCAGACCGTCGCCGTGAAGCCCAACTCGACGTACTCCCTCAGCTCCTGGGTCCAGGGCTCGTACGTCTACCTGGGCGCCAGCGGCACCGGGACCACCGACGTGTCGACCTGGACCCCCGGCTCCAGCGGCTGGTCCCAGCTCTCGACCAGCTTCACCACCGGGCCCAGCACCACCTCCGTCACCGTGTACACGCACGGCTGGTACGGGCAGCCCGCCTACCTCGTCGACGACGTCTCGGTCACCGGGCCGGACGGCGGCGGTGGCACCGACCCCGCCCCGACGGTCCCGGCGGCCCCCGCCGGTCTCACCGTCGGCACGGCCACGTCCTCCTCCCTCGCCCTGTCCTGGAACGCGGTGTCCGGCGCGACCGGCTACACCGTCTACAAGGACGGCGCGAAGACCACCACCTCCACCGGGACCTCGGCGACGATCACGGGGCTGGCGGCCGACACCGCCTACCAGTTCGCGGTGACCGCCACCAACGCGGCCGGTGAGTCCGTCAAGTCCGCCACCGTGAGCGGCCGCACGGCCACCTCCGGCACCGGCAACCCGAACCCCGGCACCTCCGTGCCCAAGCACGCGGTCACCGGCTACTGGCAGAACTTCAACAACGGCGCGACCGTGCAGAAGCTCAGCGACGTGCCGGCGAACTACGACATCATCGCGGTCTCCTTCGCCGACGCCACCAGCACGCCCGGCGCCGTCACCTTCAACCTGGACTCGGCGGGCCTGAACGGCTACACCGTCGACCAGTTCAAGGCCGACATCAAGGCGAAGCAGGCGGCCGGCAAGAACGTGATCATCTCGGTCGGCGGTGAGAAGGGGTCCGTCTCGGTCAACAGCGACGCCTCCGCCACCAACTTCGCCAACTCGCTCTACTCCCTCATCCAGGAGTACGGCTTCAACGGCGTCGACATCGACCTGGAGAACGGCCTCAACTCCACGTACATGACGAAGGCGTTGCGCTCGCTGTCGCAGAAGGCGGGCTCCGGCCTCGTCATCACGATGGCTCCGCAGACCATCGACATGCAATCCACCGCGGGCGAGTACTTCAAGACGGCACTCGGCATCAAGGACATCCTCACGGTCGTCAACATGCAGTACTACAACAGTGGTTCGATGCTCGGCTGCGACGGCAAGGTCTACTCGCAGGGGTCGGTGGACTTCCTCACCGCCCTCGCGTGCATCCAGCTGGAGGGCGGTCTCGACCCGTCGCAGGTCGGCCTCGGCGTCCCCGCCTCCACCAGTGGCGCGGGCAGCGGCTACGTGGCCCCCTCGGTCGTGAACGCGGCCCTGGACTGCCTCGCCAAGGGCACCGGCTGCGGCTCCTTCAAGCCGTCGAGGACCTACCCGGGCCTGCGCGGCGCGATGACCTGGTCCACCAACTGGGACGCCAAGTCGGGCAACGCCTGGTCGAACGCGGTCGGCCCGCACGTCCACGCCCTGCCGTAACTCCCTTCAGCGGTGCGGCGGTCCCCCGCGGCCGTCCGCACCGCCACCCGCCCTCACCGGCCCGCAGCGCCGCCGCTCCCCCGGCGGCGCTGCCGCGTGTCCGGGGTCCGGCGGACGTCCCCGGCCTGTACCGGACCCGCAACAGTGTGTCCGGGACTTGCCGCATCCCATGGCTGTTCGGGCAGCCTCGTGGCACCGTTGTGGGGCGCGTGGTGGTGCGACAGGGGGAGTGACATGGCCGGGGCGCGGGTTCAGGCGCTGAGCGGGGACGATCCGGCGACACTCGGACCGTACCGGCTGATCGGGCGGCTCGCGTCCGGGGGCATGGGGCGGATCTATCTGGCCCGCAGCGGCGAGCGCGGCGGGCGGGGTCTCGTCGCCGTGAAGACGCTGCTGGCGGAGGGGAACGTCAGCGACGTCGACCGCCGGCGCTTCGCCCGTGAGGTGTCGGTCGCTCAACGGGTGGCCAGCGCGTACACGGCGCGCGTGCGGGACGCCGACCCGGACGCGGAGCGGCCGTGGATGGCCATCGACTACATCGCCGCTCCCCCGCTCTCCGAACTCGTCCGCAGCAGCGGGGTGTTACCCGCTTCGGCCGTGCGGTGGATCGCGGCCGGGACCGCGGAGGCCCTGGTCACGCTCCACGGCGTGGGCATCGTCCACCGCGATGTGAAGCCGCAGAACGTGCTGCTGCCGCTGGACGGCCCCCGGGTCATCGACTTCGGCATCTCGCACGCCAGTGACCTCACGCTGACCGGGCTCACGCTCGGCACGATCGCCTTCACCTCGCCCGAGCAGGCGCGCGGCGAGGAGTCGACCGCCGCGTCCGACGTCTACTCGCTGGGCGCGACCCTCTTCCTGCTCGCCACCGGCCGGCCGCCCTACCGCGCGGACGGCGACACCCTGCGGCTGCTGGCCCGGGTCCAGCGCGGTGAACTCGACCTGGACGGGCTGCCGAAGGAGCTCGTCGCGACGATCCGGCCGTGTCTGGACGTCGATCCGGACCGGCGCCCCGAACCGGCCGACCTCCTCGCGCGCTTCCGGGAGGCCCAGGCCGGTCTGCCGGCGTCCCACAGCGGCACCCGGTGGCTGCCGCCGCGGTGGACCGCGCTGATCGGCGCGTACGCGGCCCAGGGCCTGGAACTGGCGAACGACCGCCGTACGCACCGGGCGGACCCGCCCCCGCCGCCTCCGGTGGCCCCGACCGTCGTCCAGCGCACGAGTGTGGTGCCGCCCCCGCCCCCGACGCTGGTCTACCCGCCGGAGCGCGCGGCCCGCGCGGCGCGTGACCGGGCCCGCCGCGAGTGGGCGCGGCAGGAGGTGGCGGCCCTCGCGGAACTGGCGCAGCGGCAGCGGGCGGAGCAGGCGGAGCAGGAGCGCGCCGAGCGGGAGCGCGTCGAGGCGGCCCGTCTGGAGGCCGAGCGGCTGGCCGCCCAGCGTGCGGAGGCCGAGCGCGCCCGGCGCGAACGGGAGCGCGCGGCGCAGGAGCACGAGCGAGCCGAGCGCGAGCGGGCGCAACGGCGGGCGGAGCGCGAGCAGGCCGAGCGGGAGCGCGTCGCGCGGGAGCGGGCGGAGCGCGAGCGCGTGGCGCGGGAACAGGCCGAACGGGACCGGGCGGCGCGGGCCCGCGCCGACGGGGAGGCGAGGAGGCGGGCCGAGCGGGAGGCGGCCCGGCGGGCGGCGCGGGCGCGGGCGACCTCACCCAGCACCGCCCCGCCCGGCCCGGGCGGGGCGCCCCCGCGTCCCGCCTCCTCGGGCGGCTCCTCCGCCCTGGGGTGGCTCGTCGCCGTGGCCGCCGTCATCGCCCTGCTGGTGTGGCAGCCCTGGGAGACGGCGGGGAACGAGGGGAGCGGCGGCGGGAGTTCGTCCGGGAGCAGCACGTCCGGGGCCGTCACCTCCGGCAGCGACCTGGACACCCACACGGACGGCACCGGCACGGACACGGACACGGGGTCCGGCACCGACGGCGGCACCGGCGACTCCGGCAGTACGACGGACGACTCGGCCGGCACGGAGGAGGAGTCCACGCCGACCCCCACCCCCACGCCGACCCCGACCCCCACCCCGGACGCCACCGACCGGGCGTTCGCCGCGGTGCGCGCCGGTGACTGTCTGAACGTGTACAACGACGGTCACGACAACATGAGCGCCGACCGCCCGATCCGGGTGAGCTGCGGCGCCTCGAACGCGTACATGCACGTCAACCGGGTCAGCACCCGCTCCGGAGCCTCCAGCGCCTGCGACTCCGGGGCCGGTTTCACCTGGTGGAGCCGGTCCGGGGACGACGGTGTCGACAGGACGCTCTGCCTCGACCGGGTGTACCGGGTGGGCCAGTGCTTCCCGGCCCAGGTCCAGGGGGCCACCAGCGCCGATCTGACGGTGGTGTGGGACTGTCACGCGTCGACCGTGCCCGAGGCCGGGCAGTCGATCCTTCGGATCACCGGGTTCTACAAGGCCCCCACGGCGGGTCAGAACTGGACCTGTCCGGCCGGGAGCGGCGAGCGGTTCTGGTACTGGCCGGTGAACCAGGGCCGGAGCATCATCTGCGCGTCGGCGGCCTGAGTCCGCCCGGCCCGGCGCGCCCATGGGGGCGCCGGGCCGGGCGGACCGGGCGCGGGCGCTAGTGCCGCGGCAGCCGAGGTTCGCCCCGTCGCGACGCCCTGCACGCACTCTCGCCGCACCGGCCGAAAGTCCGAGTACGTCCCGTACGAGGACTTCCGGCCGGCACGCCGAGAGCACGCTCCTGACGCCGCTCCTACCGGGCAAACCTTGACTGACGCGGCACTAGATCACCAGGCTGAGCAGCGCCGCCACCACGAATCCCGCGACCGACAGGACCGTCTCCAGGACCGTCCACGACTTCAGGGTGTCGCGCTCGGAGATGCCGAAGTACTTCGACACCATCCAGAAGCCGCCGTCGTTGACGTGCGAGGCGATGATCGAGCCGGCCGAGATCGCCATGATGATCAGCGCCAGGTGCGGCTGCGAGAAGTCCTGGTCCTCGACGAGCGGGACGACGATGCCGGCGGTGGTGACGATGGCGACCGTCGCCGAGCCCTGGGCGACGCGCAGCACCGCGGAGATGAGCCAGGCGAGCAGGATGACGGGGAGGCCCACGTCGTTGAAGGTGTCGGCGAGCGCGTCCGCGATGCCGCTGCTCTTGAGGACGGCGCCGAAGATGCCGCCCGCGCCGACGACGAGCAGGATGTTGCCGACCGGCTTGAGGGACGAGGTCGACACGGATTCGAGGGACTTGCGGGACCAGCCGCGCCGGATGCCGAGCAGGTAGTAGGCGAGGAGCAGCGCGATCGTCAGGGCGACGAACGGGTTGCCGAAGAACTCGATGACCGAGCGGAGCGTCGACGGGTCGAGCGCGATGGAGGAGAACGTCGCGGCGAGGATCAGCACCAGCGGGGTGCCGATGATCGCGAGGACGGTGGAGAGGGCGACCGGCGCCTCGTGCGGGGTGACGCCGGCGGCCCGCTGCTCGGCGACGACCGCGGCCTTCGCCTCGGCCGCGGCCTCGACCATGTCCTGGGGGACGTCGACGAAGATCCGCTTGCCGATCCAGGCGGCGTATCCCCAGGCGGCCAGGACGGACGGGATGCCGACGACGGCGCCCATCAGGATGACCCAGCCGAGCGAGACGTGGAAGAGGCCGGCGGCGGCGACCGGGCCGGGGTGGGGCGGCAGGAACGCGTGGGTCATGGACAGGCCCGCGAGGAGCGGCATCGCGTAGAGCAGGATCGATTTTCCGGAGCGCTTGGCGGCCGCGTAGACGATCGGTGCGAGGACGAAGATGCCGACGTCGAAGAAGACCGGGATGCCGAAGATCAGACCGGTCAGGCCCATGGCGAGCGGGGCGCGCTTCTCGCCGAAGAGGTTCAGCAGGCGGGCGCTCAGCACCTCGGCGCCGCCGGAGACCTCGAGGATCGCGCCGAGCATCGTACCGAGGCCGATGATGATCGCGACGTGGCCGAGGATGCCGCCCATGCCGGATTCGATGACGGAGACGGCGGCGGACTTCTGCACCGTGCCGAAGAGTTCGGTGACGGAGAGTCCCGCGCCCAGGCCGACGGCTATGGAGACGGCGAGCAGCGCGACGAACGGCTGCAGCCTGACCTTGATGATCAGGAAGAGGAGGAGCGCGATGCCGAGGGCGGCGACGGTCAGCAGACCGGCCGTCCCGTCGATGAGGAGGAGGAGCCCACCGGTGTGGGGTGGCGCCTCGGCCGGCGGGGTGCTGGCGGCGAGCATCATGGGTAACTCCGTTGTCGTCCATGGGTTGCGGGCAGGGTGGAGCGCGGCACGGCGCCGCTGTGGAGCGGGGCGCCGTGCCGGGCGGGGTCGTGCGGTGGTGCGGGTGCGGCAAGGGGATCAGGCTCAGCCGAGGACCGCGAGGGCGTCGATCTCGATGAGCAGGCCCTTGGGCAGGCCGACGTAGACCGTCGTGCGGGCGGCCGGGGCCTCCTTCAGGTCCTGCTCGCCGAAGTAGGCGTTGTAGATCTCGTTCATCTCGGCGAAGTGGTCCACGTCCGTGAGGTAGACGCGCATCATCATCACGTCGTCCCAGCTCGCGCCGCCCTCCTCCAGGATCGCCTTGACGTTGGCGAAGGTCTGGAGGGTCTGCTCGCGCAGGGTGGGTCCGGCCGGGGTCGGGGCCTGGCCCTCGACCGCCGGCAGGAAGCCGACCTGGCCGGCGACCTGGAGGATGTTCCCCTTCCTCACCCCGTGCGAGAACTTCGCGGGCGGGGTGGTGTGGGTGCTCGGGGTGAGGGGGGTCTTCACGGTCGGGTCGGTGGTCTCGGTCATCGCTGATCAGGCTTTCTTGGGTCGGTTGGTGCCGGAGTACTCCCGGCTGATGGTGTCGGCGGTGCGACGGACCAGGGGGAGCAGGGTGAGGAGTTCCTCGGCCGTGACGACCACGTTCGGCGCGGAGACCGACATCGCGGCGACGACGCGCCCGTCGGCGCCGCGGATGGGGGCCCCGACGCAGTTGATGGACTCCTCGTGGCCACCGAGGTCGGTGGCCCATCCCTGTTCGCGCACGGTGGCGAGTTCCTTGAGGAAGGGGCCGGGACCGGGGGTCGAACGGGACGTGTACATGGGGTAGTCGAGCTTCTCCGCGACGGCGCGCCGCTCCGCTTCGCTCAGGTCGGCGAGGAGGAGTTTGGCCACGGCGGCGACGGTGATCGCGACGGGCTTGCCGACGCGGGAGTACATCCGGACCGGGTAGCGGCTCTCGACCTTGTCGATGTAGAGGACCTCGTCGTCCTCGTACACGGCGAGGTGGACGGTGTGGCCGCAGTTCGCGTTGAGCTCGACGAGGTGCGCGTGGGCGATCTCCCGTACGTCGAGGTTCTCGACGGCTTCCTGGGCGAGGGCGAAGAGCCGTGCGCCGAGGCGGTAGCGCTGGTCCTGCTGGCGGTAGACGAGCCCGTGCTCGTGGAGCGTACGGAGCAGGCGCAGGGCCGTGGACTTGTGCACGCCGAGCCGCTCGGCGACCTGTCCGAGGTCGGCGGGTCCCTGGGCGAGCAGCGGCAGGATGCTGAGCGCCCGGTCGACGGTCTGACTCATCGCGTACGTACCTCCTGGTCGTCCCCCGTCCACCCGGGGCCGAGACGCAGTCTCCCCCAGTCGGCGTCGTCGAGGGCCACGAGGCGGTCCGCCCGGTCGCGGGCGGGCGGGTCGGTGAGGTCGCCGGGGACGGTGAGGACGGCGGCGGCCATCAGGTGCCCGTGCCGGGCCCGGTCGCGGACGGGCAGTCCGCGCAGGGTGGCGGAGAGGAACCCGGCGGCGAAGGCGTCCCCGGCGCCGACGGGGGCGACGACGTCGACGCGCAGCGCGGGGACGGTGGTGACGGTGCCGGACGGCGCCGGGCCTCCGGTGAAGACCGTCGCGCCCTCCGCGCCCCGCTTCACCACCAGCACCGCGGGCTCCGGCAGGGCCTCGCGGATGGCGGCGACGCCCTTCACCCCCCACGCCTCCTCCGCCTCGTCCTCGCCGACGAAGACGAGGTCGGCGCGGCGGGCCAGGTCCAGCAGGACGTCGGGGGACGTGCCGCCGTCGCGCCACAGACCCGGCCGGTGGTTGACGTCGAAGGAGACGAGCGGGCGGCCCGGGCGCGGCGCCGTCAGCTCGTGCAGCAGGGCGAGGCAGTCGGCGGAGAGCGCTGCCGTGATGCCGGACAGGTGCAGGACCCGGCCGGCGAACAGGGCCTCGTAGGGGACGTTCGCCGGGGACATCGCGGAGGCGGCGGACCCGGCCCGGTAGTAGGCGACCTCGTGGACCTCGGTGGCGCGGTCCGTCGCCGTACGGAAGTAGATGCCCGTGGGCCGGGCGGGATCGCGCCGCACGGCGGAGGTGTCGACCCCGTACGCGGAGATCGCGTCGACGAGGTGGTCGCCGAAGCCGTCCGCCCCGACCCGGCTCACCCAGGCCGCGCGGTGCCCGGCGGCGGCGAGGGCGCACGCCACGTTGGACTCGGCGCCTCCGATGCCGCGGCCGAAGGAGGGGACGTCGGCGAGGCGCCCGGGCCGCGAGGGCAGGAACGTCACCATGGACTCGCCGAGGCACACGACGTCAGCGGTCGCGTCGGCGTCGGTCCTGGCCGGGCTTCCGGACACTCGGGGCTCCTCGGGGTCGGGCGGGCGGCGCCGGGTCTCACCATTGACCGGGCGTCGGCTCGGATGTTAGACAGCGTTGAGCGATATACGCAATGGGTGTTGCACATGTTGCAACGCTCCTGCCGTGACCTACCGAATGACTTCGATCGAGGAGGCACCCCCATGGCCGCCGAACGCCCCGTGGCCGGACTCGCCGGACTCGCCGACGAGCGGGTCGACCACCGGTTCAAGGCCCTGCCGCCCGACGCGGCCGGCCTGACCGTCGGCGACCTGGCCGCCGAGCGGCGCAACCTCTTCACCGGCGGGTTCACCACGCCGGTGCTCGCGCTCTCGGCCGAGTCCGTCGCGCACAACCTCGCGCTGCTGGAGACGTACGCCGAGCGCCACGGCCTCGCCTTCGCCCCGCACGGCAAGACCTCGATGTCCCCGCAGCTGTTCGCCCGCCAGCTGGAGCACGGCGCGTGGGGCATCACCGCGGCGGTGCCGCACCAGGCGCGGGTCTACCGGGCGTTCGGGATCCAGCGGATCTTCCTCGCCAACGAGCTCGTCGACGCGGTCGCGCTGCGCTGGCTCGCGGGCGAGCTGGACGCGGACCCGGACTTCCACTTCGTCTGTTACGTCGACTCGGTGCGCGGCGTCGAGCTGATGGACGAGGCCCTGCGCGCGGCGGGCGCCTCCCGCCCGGTCGACGTCGTCGTGGAGCTCGGCGCGGGCGAGGGCGCCCGCACGGGAGCGCGCACCGAGGCCGGCTGCGCGGCGGTCGCCGACGCGGTGGCCGCGGCCCCGTCCCTGCGTCTGGCGGGCGTGGCCGGTTACGAGGGCGAGGTGCCGGACGCGACCGGCGAACGGGTACGGGAGTGGCTGCGCCGGCTCGTCGCGCTGGCCGCGGAGTTCGACGCGGCGGGGCGCTTCGCGGCGCTGGGCGCCGGAGAGCGGATCGTCATCAGCGCGGGTGGCAGCGCGTGGTTCGACGCGGTCGCGGACGTGTTCGCGGAGATCCCCGCACTCTCCGGCCCCGTGCTCAAGCTCCTCCGCTCGGGCGCGTACGTCTCGCACGACGACGGGCACTACCGCCACCTCACCCCCTTCAACCGGGTCCCCCAGGAGGGCGCGCTGCAGCCCGCCTTCCGGCTCTGGGCCCAGGTCGTGTCCCGTCCGACCGGCGAGCAGGCGTTCCTGAACGCGGGCAAGCGGGACGCGGCCTACGACCTGGACCTGCCGCAGGCACAGGTCGTACGGTCCGGGCGCGACGGCTCGGTACGGGCGGCGGCGGGCATCGAGGTCACCGGCCTGTCGGACCAGCACGCGTGGGTACGGACGGACGAGACGGCCGGACTGGAGGTCGGGGACTGGGTGGGGATGGGCCTGTCGCACCCCTGCACGAGCTTCGACAAGTGGCAGCTGATCCCGCTGGTGGAGGCGGACGGCACGGTCACGGACTACATCCGCACCTTCTTCTGATCCCGGCCGACGAGCCGGGGGCCGGGGGCCGCGCCCCCGGCCGCCCCGAAAGGCACACCCCCATGGACCTGGTCATCCGCGACGCCCGCGTCATCGACGGCACCGCCACCCCCTCCTACCGCGCCGACGTGGCCCTCGCCGGCGGCCGCATCGCGGAGATCCACCGCGAGGGCGCCGCCGGCCCCCGCCCGTCCGCCCCGCGCACGCTGGACGCCGACGGCCTCGCCCTCTCCCCCGGCTTCGTCGACATGCACGCCCACAGCGACCTGGCCCTGCTGCGCGACCCCGACCACAGCGCGAAGGCGGCCCAGGGCGTCACCCTCGAAGTGCTCGGCCAGGACGGACTGTCGTACGCCCCCGCCGACGACCGCACCCTCGCCGAGGTCCGCCGGGCCATCACCGGGTGGAACGGCGACGGGAGCGACATCGACTTCGACTGGCGGACCGTCGGCGAGTACCTCGACCGGCTCGACCGCAACTTCGGCGGCCAGGGCATCGCCGTGAACGCCGCCTATCTGATCCCGCAGGGCACCGTCCGCATGTACGCGGTCGGCTGGGACGACCGGCCGGCCACCGATGCCGAACTGACCCGGATGAAGCAGCTCGTCGCCCGGTCCATGACCGAGGGCGCGGTCGGCATGTCCTCCGGCCTCACCTACACCCCGGGCATGTACGCGGACGACGCCGAACTCACCGCCCTGTGCCGGGTGGTGGCCGAGCACGGCGGCTACTACTGCCCGCACCACCGCTCGTACGGAGCCGGCGCCCTGGAGGCGTACGAGGAGATGGTGCGGCTCACCCGCACGGCCGGCTGCGCCCTCCATCTCGCGCACGCCACCATGAACTTCGGGGTGAACGAGGGCCGGGCGCCGGAGCTGCTCGCCCTCCTGGACCACGCGCTCGACGCGGGCGCCGACATCTCCCTGGACACCTACCCGTACACCCCGGGCTGTACGACCCTGGTCGCGATGCTGCCCAGCTGGGCGAGCGAGGGCGGCCCCGAGTCGGTCCTGGCCCGCCTGGCCGACGACGCGACGGCCGCGAGGATCCGCCACGACCTGGAGGTCGTGGGGTCGGACGGCTGCCACGGCGTGCCGATCGAGTGGGACACCATCGAGATCTCCGGCGTCAGCGCTCCGGCCCTCGCCGGCCACGTCGGCCGTACGGTCGCCGAGTCGGCGCGGCTGCGCGGCGAGGAGCCCTGGGTGACCGCCCGGCGGTTGCTGCGGGACGACCGGCTGGGGACGACGATCCTCCAGCACGTGGGACACGAGGAGAACGTGCGGCAGATCATGCGCCACCGCGTCCACACGGGCGGCAGCGACGGCATCCTCCAGGGCGCCAAGCCGCACCCGAGGGCGTACGGCACGTTCCCGCAGTACCTCGGCCGGTACGCCCGCGAGCTGGGCATCCTCTCCCTGGAGGAGTGCGTCGCCCACCTCACCTCCCGGCCGGCGGCCCGGCTGCGGCTCGCCGACCGGGGTTACGTGCGCGAGGGCTACCGCGCCGACCTGGTCCTCTTCGACCCGTCGACGGTGGCGGCGGGCTCGACGTTCGACGAGCCCCGCACCCTGCCGGTGGGCATCCCGCACGTGCTGATCGACGGCCGCTTCGTCATCGAGGACGGCAGGCGGACGCAGGTGCTGGCGGGCCGGTCGGTGCGGTCCACGCGGCCGCGGTAGGGGCGGCGCACGGGTGCACGGGGGGTGAGGGCCCGTGCACCCCGGGCCACGGGTCGTCGCGGGCGGAGTTTTCCGCACCCGTTCCCGGGCAGCCGGGTGGCATGAATATTGCTGCGACAGCCCGCAAGAGCCACGGAAAGGCGAGACGGGCGGGAAACAGTTCGGCGGTGGAGGCGGGCGGCCGGGCGGGGTTCGTGGCCCGTGGGGTGATCTATTTCCTCGTCGGCTCCCTCGCCCTGCGGATCGCGTTCGGCAGCGACGGAAAGGGCGGGGAGGGGGGCGGAGCCCAGGCGGACCGGGGCGGGGCGCTCGCGGAGATCGCGCAGAAGCCCTTCGGTTCCGTCCTGCTGTGGGCCCTGGGAGTGGCACTGGTGGGCATGACCCTGTGGCGGCTGTCCGAGGCGGCGTTCGGGGCCTCGGGCCCGGACGGGCACAAGGCGACCAAGCGCCTGGCCTCGGCGGGGCGCGCGGTCTTCTACGCCTTCGTGTCGTATTCGGTGCTGCTGTTCGCCGCGGGCGACCGGGGCAGCGGCAGCGGTTCCGGCGACGCGCGGTCGAAGGACATCACGGCGGAGGCGCTCGGCATGCCGGGCGGGCGCTGGCTGGTGGGGGTGGGCGGTGTGGTCATCGCGGGCGCCGGCCTGTGGATCCTGGGCCGGGCCGCCCTGCGGAAGTTCCACAAGCACCTGCGCATGGGCGAGATGTCGCCCGCCGTGCGGCGGGCGGTGGACATCACCGGCGTCTTCGGCGGCGTCTCCCGCGGACTGGTCTTCGCGGTGGCGGGCGGGTTCGCCGTGGCCGCGGCGGTGAAGGCCCGCTCCGGCGAGGCCAAGGGGATGGACGACACCCTGCGGTCCTTCAGTGCGACCCCGGCCGGCCCGTGGCTGCTGGCCCTGGTCGCGGCCGGGCTGGTGGCCTTCGGCCTCTTCTCCTGCGCGAACGCCCGGTGGCGCAAGCTCTGACAGCCCTGGGCGCCGGCCGGAACCGGGGCGGGAGCGCCGCCCCGGCACAGGCCGCGACCGGCGTGGAGGCATCCGCTCCCGAGCCGGCCGGGACCGGGACGGGAGCGTCGTCCCGCCCCGGCCCACCCGTCACGGCTTGGGCAGTACGCACCCGGCACGGTTGAGGTCGAAGACGTTGCCGGGGCCGACGCACGGCACGATGCCGTAGGTCTCCTGGGCGTAGTTGATGCCCTCGCGGACCGTCACCTGCCCGTTCTCGTCGACCTCGCACGGATTGTTGTCCGTGCACCGCTGCCCGTCCTCGTTACCGGTGTTGTTGACGGCGACGACCTTTCCGGTGGCGTTGTCGATCACCGGCGAGCCGGACGTGCCGCCGATGGTCTGGCAGGCCGAGGTGTAGCGGACCGAGTCCTTCCAGGTCCACTCCCCCTCCTTGAGGCGGTAGACGAACCCGTCGACGTTGCAACTGTACGTGCGCTTCCAGTACCCGGACACGACGGTGATCGCGGTGCCCTGCACCGGGTGCGCGGTGTTGAGCTCCAGCGCCTTGATGCCGTAGCGGCTCTCGATCTGCGCGTACGTGGAGGTGAGTTGGTACACCGAGATGTCGGTGTCCGTCATCGTCCCGTACGCGATCTTGCTCGCCCGGAGGGTGCCGACACCGCTGCCCGAGGCGTTCAGCAGGGTGAAGCTGCGGGTGGACCGCTGGTTGAACACGACCTCGCCCGGGCCGGGGAACCCGGACTCCATGCAGTGGCCGTTGGAGAGCACGAGCGCGGGGTCGCCCGGCTGGGAGCCGGGGGTGCGGACGAACGATCCCGAACAGTTGCTGAGCGCCACGGTCCCGGCGAAGCCGACGGCCTTGACACTGACCTTCGTCTGAACGCCCGCGTGAGCGGGGGCCGTCGAGTCCGCCGCGGCGCGGCCCGCGGTCGCCGCCGCGCCGACCGTGCCGGGTACTGCCGCCTTGACCGTGCCGGGTGCTGCCGCGTCGTGGCTTGTGGCCGCTACCGCGGGCGCGGTGCCGGCTCCGAGGAGCAGCACCGCGAACAGCGCACCGACGAGAGGCTTCTTCATGTGGGGGTCCCCTCAAGTGACCTGCGCAGAGCGTGGGGAGCCTCTGCGACCGGAGTTCTTCCGGTTTTGACATGCGCATGGTGGCGCACTGGGGGGAACCCCACAAGGGGCGAATTCAGGTCACCAGACCCTGGCGGTAGGCGTAGACGACCGCCTGGACCCGGTCGCGGAGCCCGAGTTTGGCGAGGATGCGCGAAACGAAGGTCTTGACGGTCTCCTGGCTGATCAGAAGGGTTCCGGCGATCTCCCGGTTGGAGAGGCCGTCCGCGATGAGGCGCAGGACCTCCAGTTCACGAGGGGTCAGCGGGTTGTCCCGCGCAGCGTCCTCGGCGGGCCGGATGCGGGCGGCGTACCTGCCGACGAGCCGCCGTGTCACCTCCGGGTCCACCAGGGCGGCGCCCGCCTCCACGGTCCGGATGCCGTGGAGCAGGTGGGCCGGCGGCGCGTCCTTGAGCAGGAAGCCGCTCGCCCCGGCGCGCAGCGCCTCGTAGACGTACTCGTCCAGGTTGAACGTGGTCACCACGAGCACCTTGACGGGGTGCGCCACCCCGGCGCCGGCCAGCAGGCGGGTGGCCTCGATGCCGTCGAGCACCGGCATCCGGATGTCCATCACGACGACGTCGGGGCGCAGCCGCCCGGCCAGCTCGACGGCGGTCCGCCCGTCCCCGCACTCGCCCGCCACCTCGAGGTCGGGCTGGGCGTCGATGATCGTGGCCAGCCCGGTGCGGACCAGGACCTGGTCGTCGCAGACCAGTACGCGGATCGGCGCGGTCACGCGGAGCTCCCGGCGGGTATACGGGCCCGGACGACGAAGCCGCCGCCCTCGCGGTGGTCCGCGCTGAACTCGCCGCCCAGGAGGTCCACCCGCTCGCGCAGGCCCGCCAGGCCCCGCCCGCTCCCGCCGGGGACCCGGGCGCGTGAGCCGGAACCGTCCGTGCTGACCTCCACGGAGATCTCCTTCTCGCTGTGCCGCACCTGGACCGCGGTGCGGCTCCCCTGGGCGTGTTTGAGGGCGTTCGTCAGCGCTTCCTGCACGATCCGGTAGGCCACCAGGTCGGCGCTGCCGGTCGAGGAGGCCGGTGTGCCCCGCTCGGTGAACTCCACCGTCTGCCCGGCCCGGCGGGTCTGTTCCACCAGGGTGAGGAGCCTGCCGACGGTCGGTGTCCTGGGCTCGGCCTCGTGATCCGGGTCGAGCAGGTCGAGCAGGTGCCGCAGGTCGGTGATGGCCCGCCGGCCGGTGTCGGCGACGGTGTCCAGGGTCTGGTCGAGGCGCTCGGGCACGGCCGTCAGCCAGCGTGCCGCCTCGGCCTGCACGACCATCGCCGTGACGTGGTGGGTCACGACGTCGTGGAGCTCGCGGGCGATGCGGGTGCGTTCGGCGACGCGGGTCTCCTCGGCGACGCGGCGCCGGTGCGCGGCCTCGGCGACGCGGGTGGAGCGCAGCCATCCCCCGGCGCCCCAGGCGAAGGCCAGTACCAGGTAGAACGTCACGAACTCGACGGGCGGTTCGCCGGACCCGTACCGCAGGAGCACGAGCGCCAGCGGTACGTACGCCGCGGTCAGGACGAGCACGGTGGCGCGCCGGCCCCGTTCCAGATGGGATCCCGCGCTCAGCAGCGCGATGGGCAGGGCCGAGCCCGCGACCAGGTGGTAGCCGCGGAGCTGGTCCACGGCGAAGCCGAGCGAGACCAGCGCGAGACAGACCACCGGCCACCGCCGGCGCACGGTGAGCGGAAGGCATTCGAGGGCGACGACCACGACGGCCGGCGCGTCGAAGGAGTGGGCGGGCATGCCGCCGAGCTGCGTGCCGCGGCTGTGGAACACCGGCAGGAGCGAGGCGACGAGCAGGAACAGCCCGAGCGGGAGGTCGCGCAGGGTGACATCGAGCCGGCGCCACTGCCCGGGAAGGCTCCGAGAGTTGGTCACCGGGAAACTGTAGTGGTGGCGTCGGCCTCGACGGCCCGGCGGCGGCGGGGGACGAGGTGCCCGCGCCGGTGGGCCAGCCACATGAACACGCACGTCAGCATCAGACCGAGCGCCACCGAGTACACGCTTGCCTCGGGGCCGAAGTCGCCGCCGGTGAGCAACTGCGGGCCCGAGGTGGCGGAGTCGAGTATCCCTTGCGCGGTGTCGTTGCCCGAGACCTCGGTGCTGAAGATGCCGGACGCGGCGAAGTTCCAGCCGAAGTGCACGCCGATGGGCAGCCACAGCTTCCTGGTGGCCACGTAGGCCGCGCCGAGCATGCCGCCGGCCTCGATGGCGATGGCGACGGCGCCCCACAGGGTGGCGTGCGTGTTGAACAGGTGCGACATGCCGAACAGTACGGCGGTCAGCGTGAGCGCGATCCAGGTTCCGGTGCGTTCCTCGATGATCCTGAACAGGACGCCTCGGTACAGCACTTCCTCCGTCACGGCGGCGGCCGCCATGAAGCCGAACAGTCCCACCGCGCCGGAGACCGAGCCGATGCCGTTGACCTCGTAGTCACCGGCGAAGGCCAGGTTCACGATGACGGCCCCGAACAACGCGACGCCGATCAGCACCCCGCGGCCGATGGCCGGCGCCGCGCCCTCCCGGGACAGTTCGGTGACCGGACGGTGCTCGGTCCTGCCCACCACCCACCGGTAGACCGGTACCGAGAGCACCGCGGCCAGAAGGCCGAGGACGAGCGTGAGCCACGGATTCCCGTCCACCGCGGCAATGCACTGACTGCCGATCATCGCGACCGCCGCGACCGCCAGAAGCTGCCAGACCACTCTCATGAGGACTCCTTTGCCGGTTCCGCGGACGGTGCGCCGCGGCTTCGCTCCGACGCTACGGATCCGGCGGACGGGAGTCGTCACCCCACGGAGGACACCTGCGCGTAGCTCGCACGGGGGACGGCCCGGGGCCGTCGGCGCGTACGCCGCCGCAGGCCCCGGGCCTCAGGTCGCCGGAGCCCCGGCGGGGCGCCGGGCGGCGGTCAGGCCGCGATCCGCTCCACCGGGATCCACAACTGCGCGTCCGCCCGCGTCCCGTCGGGCGAGAGCCGGGTGCGCAGGATCTCCGGCCCCGGCCGGCTCCGGTACGGATTGGACGGGAACCACTCGGTGAACACGTCCCGCCACAGGTACTGGAGCGCCTGCGGAAACGCCCCGAACTCTCGAAGACGGCCCACGTGCCCGCCGCCACGGGAAGCGCGTCCATGTCCCCGGGTACGGGCGCGGAGCTCACCACCCCGTGGTAGTAGTCCAGTTCGGTGCCCTCGGCCCTGCTGTCCGCGAGGTCGTCGCTGACCTGGACGATCCCCTCCGGCTCCTGGTCGGACAGTTCCTTGATGCGCCGCACGGTCTCCTGGCCGACGCTCCGGACGAACGCGGCGATGGCCGGGTTCACCCCCTCGTGCACCAGCGGGACGCGCGCCTTCCTGCCCACCACACGGAACTCCTCCTTCTCCACGATCCGGTATCGCATGCTGCTGGTCCCTTCGACGACGAGGCGGAAGGACATCCGGGGCTGGGACCGCAACGCGGCCCCGGTACGCCTGGCCTCGCCCGGACCGACGCCGTGCAGCGCGCGGAACGCGCGGGCGAACGCCTCGCCCGAGGCGTAGCCGTACCGCACCGCGACCTCCAGCAGCGTCCGCTCACCGGCCAGCACCTCGGCGCCCGCGACCGTGAGCCGCCTGCGCCGGACGTACTCCGACAGCGGGATCCCGGCGAGGGCCGAGAACATGCGCCGCAGGTGGTACTCCGACGTCATCGCGATCCTGGCCAGCTCGGCGACGTCGACGCGCTCGTCGAGACGCCGCTCGATGTGGTCCATGGCCTCGTTCAGCCGCTCCAGCACCCGGGCCTCCTTCCCTTCCGTCTCCCACGCTAGGAAGGGATCACCCTGCCCCACCCGACATCCTGTGCCCGGTCCGGTCGGGTGGGCCGGCGGGGCGGGGCGCCGAAGCGGGCGAGGCAGTGCCGGACGCGCTTGGGCGACCGGAGTCGTGGCGGCCCGTGCGGGCGGCGTCACGGACGATCCGCGGCCACCGGAATCCCTGGAGCGGCATCGCTGTCAGACCCCGCTGTCAGACTTCCGTCATGACTGACGCAGTGAAGGGCCCCGCGAGCTATTTCCCGTCCATCGAGCAGAAGTACGGCCGTCCGGTCGCGGAATGGAAGGACCTCATCCGCGCCTCGCCGCTGACCAAGCACATGGAGATCGTGGCGTGGCTCAAGTCCGAGCACGCGATGGGGCACGGCCACGCCAACGCACTGGTCGCCCACACCCTCGCCGAGGACAAGGGCAAGGGCGCCGGCGAGTAGGCGGGGCGCGCACGGGCCGAGGCCCCACCGTGGCGGCCGTCAGACCGCCGCGGCCGCCGCTTCCCGTGACAGGGCCACCGCCTGACGCAGGCTCAGCGCCGGCTCGGCCGCGCGCAGTGCCTTGACGGCCGCCACCTCGTCGAGGGGGCCCTCATGGCCGCCGTCCCGGATCCGGCGTTCCGCCCAGCGGCCGCGCAGCTCCGCGTCCGGTGCGCCGGCCACCTCGGCGACCAGCGCGAGGGCGCGCTCCAGGCCGGGGCGTTCCCCGGCTGCCGCGCCGGCCAGCGCCTGTCGGAGCGCGGCGCTGATGCCGTCCGCGTCGCGCACCACGATCACCGGCATGTCCTGCTTCCCGATTCCGATCATGGGCGCAGTGTCCCCCGCCCCGCCACGGCTCTCACCCGGGTTGAGGTACTTCAGAGGTTCGCCGCCCTCACGGTCCTGGTCCCGGGGCTTCGGGACCAGGACCGGAGGACGAGGGCGCTCCTGCTCCAGCAGGAGGCGCCCGGGCGCCCCGGTTGCGTACCGTCGGGGTGTGACCTCCGACCACGTCCTCGATCTCGACGCCTATCTCGCCCGCATCGGCTGGAGCGGGGAGCGCCGGTCCACCGCGGCCGTGCTGCGCTCCGTGCACCGCGCGCATGCGCTGGGCATCCCTTTCGAGAACCTGGACCCCGTCCTTGGGAGGGTGCCCTCGCTGGACCTGGCCGATCTGGAGGCCAAACTCGTCCGGGGTGAGCGCGGTGGCTACTGCTACGAGCACAACACGCTGCTCACCGCCGCGCTGCGGGCCCTCGGCTTCGACGTCACGCTGCTGTGCGCCCGGGTCGTGCTGGGCGCCGGCCCCGGTGACGTCCGGCCGCGGACGCACATGCTGATGCGCGTCGGGGTGCCGGGCGAGGCGACGCCGTATCTCGCCGACGTCGGCTTCGGCGCCGCCGGCTCGCTGCTGGAGCCGATCCCGCTGGCCGCCGGCGCCGAGTCGTACGACACCCCGCGCCACCACCGGCTCGTCCAGGCCCCGCACGACGGGCCGCTGGAGCTGTGGGAACTCCAGGCGGAGACGGGCGACGGGGTGTGGCAGGGCCAGTACGCGTTCACGGCGGAACCGTTCGAAGCTCCCGACATCGAGGTCGTCAACTGGCACATCGCGACCAACCCGCGCTCACCGTTCGCGCGTCAGCTGTACGTGCAGCGCACCACCGCACACACCCACCTGTCGCTCGCCGGCCGCCGTCTCGTGGTGACGGGCGACGACGGCCGGAGGGAGGAGCGGGAGCTGGCGGACACCGCGGAGACGGTGCGCGTCCTCGCGGACACGTTCGGGATCCGGCTGCCGGAGGGCGCCCGGCTGCCCGGGTGACCCGGGCGGCCGGGCGCCCTCCGACCGCGGCGCGCCGTGGCGCATGTCACCCACCGCCGTCCGTCACGTCCCCGTTCCACCCCATTCCAAGCCCCGGCCCGGCCCGCACCCCGGGTTCCGACGGCGCGGGGGCGCGAGCACATGGCGATGGAAGCCGGGGCGGGGGGCGGAGGAACCCGGGTGGCTCAATGGCCGGGGAAAGGCCGGGCGGCCCGCGAAACACAGTCGTAAGCTCGCAGACATGCAGGTCATCCAGTCCACGAAGCTCGCCAACGTCTGTTACGAAATCCGGGGCCCCGTGCTCGAGGAGGCGATGCGGCTGGAAGCAGCAGGTCACCGCATCCTCAAGCTGAACACCGGCAACCCTGCCGCGTTCGGTTTCGAGTGCCCGCCCGAGATCCTCGAAGACATCCTGCGCAACCTGTCCGGGGCGCACGGTTACGGCGACGCGAAGGGACTGCTGTCCGCGCGGCGGGCGGTGATGCAGCACTACCAGACCAAGGGGATCGACCTCGACGTCGAGGACGTCTACCTGGGCAACGGCGTCTCCGAGCTGATCCAGATGTCGATGCAGGCGCTGCTCGACGACGGCGACGAGGTGCTCGTACCCGCCCCGGACTATCCGCTGTGGACGGCGTCCGTCTCGCTCGCCGGCGGCACGGCCGTGCACTACCGGTGCGACGAGCAGTCGGACTGGATGCCGGACCTGGCCGACATCGAGCGGAAGATCACCGACCGCACCAAGGCCCTCGTCATCATCAACCCGAACAATCCGACGGGTGCGGTGTACGACGACGAGATGCTGCGCGGTCTGACGGAGATCGCCCGGCGGCACAACCTGGTGGTCTGCTCCGACGAGATCTACGACCGGATCCTGTACGACGGCGCGACGCACACGCCGACGGCGACGATCGCCCCCGATCTGATGGTGCTCACCTTCAACGGGCTGTCCAAGAACTACCGGGTGGCCGGGTACCGCTCCGGCTGGCTGGCGGTCTGCGGTCCGAAGGCGCACGCCTCCTCGTACATCGAGGGGCTGACGATCCTGGCCAACATGCGGCTCTGCGCCAACATGCCCTCGCAGCACGCCGTGGCCACCGCGCTCGGCGGGCGGCAGTCGATCAACGACCTGGTGCTGCCGGGCGGCCGGATCCTGGAGCAGCGGGACGTGGCGTACGACCTGCTGACGCAGATTCCCGGGGTGACCTGCGTGAAGCCGAAGGGGGCGCTGTACCTCTTCCCCCGGCTGGACCCCAAGGTCTACAAGATCAAGGACGACCGGCAGATGGTCCTCGACCTCCTGCGGGCCGAGAAGATCATGGTGGTGCAGGGGACGGGATTCAACTGGCCCGAGCCCGATCACTTCCGGGTCGTGACGCTGCCGTCGACGAAGGACCTGACGGACGCGATCGGCCGGATCGCCCGCTTCCTGGACGGATACGGGCAGATCTGAAACCGGTCTGCGCTTCCCGCCCTCCATTGCCTCGATGAGGGACAACTTTAGACTGAATCCAAGCTAGGATGGTTTTCACAGCACCACCAGGAGGCCATCCATGTACGAACCGATCCGCAGCAAATCGGTCCACACACCGGCCGACCACGCCGACGACTTCCCGCACCGCACCCGCGAGGAGGAGCTGGACATCCAGCTCGCCGGACACCTCGCCGCACTGCTGGCGGTCACCGACGAGCTGGGTCTGCGCGAGGCGGGCGACCGCATCGCCGAGCAGGTCGCCCGGTTGCGCGGCGCACCGCCCGCCCGGCACGCGGGCCTGAGCGACGCGTCCGCGACCACCCTCCACCGCCGCGCCCACGCCCTGGCGGGCCGGGCCCTGGTGGTGGCGGCGTCCCGCGCGGACACCGTGGTCGCGATCCTCTCGGCCGAGCGTATGGACGCCCACACCGCAGCGGTCCAGGCCGCTGCCGCCGCCGACTCCCCCGCCGCTTCACCGCGGCTGGTCGGCGCCCACTGACGGCCCCGGTCCGCGTGCCGCCGAGGCGCGTGGACCGGGTGCCACCACCCCGTCACGGCGTGCCACTCGCCGACTGCCGGGCCAGGGCGGTCGGGTACGCCGCGTCGGCGAGCACGCACCGGGACCGGCCCTGCCGCCCGCCTGAACGAAAAGGGAGCGGCCCCCGGAACCGTATGGGGTTCCGGGGGCCGCTCCAGGGGCGTGTTCGTGCACGCCCCGGCCGCGGCGGGCGTGGACCCCACAGGTCAGGGCGGATGTCGAGGACCCGGCCGCGGGGATCGAGGGGCGGGATCAGCCCAGGCGCTGGACCAGCGCGCGGTACTCGTCCCACAGTTCCTTCGGCGTGTGGTCACCGAAGGTGTTCAGGTGCTCGGGGACCAGCGCCGCCTCCTCGCGCCAGACCTCCTTGTCCACGGTAAGCAGGAAGTCCAGCTCGGACTCGGACAGGTCCAGGCCCTCGGTGTCGATCGAGCCCTTGGCCGGCAGGATGCCGATCGGGGTCTCGACGCCCTCGGCCTTGCCCTCCAGGCGCTCGACGATCCACTTCAGGACGCGGCTGTTCTCGCCGAAGCCGGGCCAGACGAACTTGCCCGCGTCGTTCTTGCGGAACCAGTTCACGTAGTAGATCTTCGGGAGCTTCGACTGGTCCGGCTTGTCCGCGCCGACCTTGAGCCAGTGGTTCATGTAGTCGCCCATGTTGTAGCCGCAGAACGGCAGCATGGCGAACGGGTCGCGGCGCAGCTCGCCGACCTTGCCCTCGGCGGCGGCGGTCTTCTCGGAGGCCACGTTGGCCCCGAGGAAGACGCCGTGCTGCCAGTTGAAGGACTCGGTGACCAGCGGGACGGCCGAGGCGCGGCGGCCGCCGAAGAGGATGGCCGAGATCGGCACGCCCTTCGGGTCCTCCCACTCGGGGGCGATGATCGGGCACTGGCCGGCCGGGACGGTGAAGCGGGCGTTGGGGTGGGCGGCGGGCGTGCCGGACTCGGGGGTCCAGTCGTTGCCCTTCCAGTCCGTGAGGTGCTCGGGGAGCTCCTCGGTCATGCCCTCCCACCAGACGTCGCCGTCGTCGGTGAGCGCGACGTTGGTGAAGACGGAGTTGCCCCACATGGTCTTCATGGCGTTGGCGTTGGTGTGCTCGCCGGTGCCGGGCGCGACGCCGAAGAAGCCGGCCTCGGGGTTGATCGCGTACAGCTGGCCGTCCTCACCGAACCGCATCCAGGCGATGTCGTCGCCGATGGTCTCGACGGTCCAGCCGGAGATGGTGGGCTCCAGCATGGCGAGGTTGGTCTTGCCGCAGGCGCTCGGGAACGCGGCCGCCACGTACTTCGACTCACCGCGCGGCGGCGTGAGCTTGAGGATCAGCATGTGCTCGGCGAGCCAGCCCTCGTCGCGCGCCATGACGGAGGCGATGCGCAGCGCGTAGCACTTCTTGCCGAGCAGGGCGTTGCCGCCGTAGCCGGAGCCGTAGGACCAGATCTCCCGGTCCTCGGGGAAGTGCGAGATGTACTTGGTGGAGTTGCAGGGCCACGGGACGTCCTCCTGGCCCTCCTCCAGGGGTGCGCCGAGCGTGTGGACGGCCTTGACGAAGAAGCCGTCGGTGCCGAGCTCGTCGAGGACGGCCTGGCCCATGCGCGTCATGGTGCGCATCGAGACGGCGACGTACGCGGAGTCGGTGATCTCGACGCCGATGGCGGAGAGCGGCGAGCCGAGGGGGCCCATGCAGAAGGGCACGACGTACAGGGTGCGGCCCCGCATGGAGCCGCGGAAGACACCCTTCTCCCCCACGAAGATCTCCCGCATCTCGGCGGGGTCCTTCCAGTGGTTCGTCGGACCGGCGTCCTCCTCCTTCGCGGAGCAGATGAACGTCCGGGTCTCGACGCGCGCGACGTCGCTCGGGTCCGAAGCGGCGTAGTAGGAGTTCGGGCGCTTGATCGCGTCGAGCTTGGTGAACGTGCCCTTGGCGACGAGCTCCCCGCACAGGCGCTCGTACTCGGCCTCGGACCCGTCGCACCACACCACTCGGTCCGGTTCGGTGAGGGCTGCGATCTCGTCGACCCAGGAGACGAGCTCCTGGTGGTTGGTGGGAACAGTGAGGGGAGCCGCGATGTCGCGCGCCACGATCGCTCCTTGGTGAGGGTGTGTGTCTGGTAGGTGCCCCGTGGGGGCTGCGACCCGGATGCTTCTACCCTTTCGAATTCCCTGGCGCTCATCCGGTGCCGACCGCACTCATTTGATCATCCGACCGTTCCGCCCATATGTCCAGAGGGCCGCCCACGTGAGCATCGCCACTCGAATCTGCAACCTACGGAGGCGTAGGTACGATGCGAGGATGACTGCCGTATCCGCCGCCGCACCCGAGCCCGCCGGGCTGGACCCAGCCGGGACCCACGACATCCCCCTCAAGCCACGCATGCGCGGCTGGCTGCACGCGGGCATGTTCCCGGCGGTCCTGATCGCGGGCATCGTGCTCATCGCACTGGCGGACAGCACCCGCGGCCGGATCGCCTGCTCGATCTACATCGCGACCGCGTGCCTGCTGTTCGGCGTGAGCGCGGTCTACCACCGCGGCACGTGGGGGCCGCGTGGCGAGGCCGTACTGCGCAGGCTCGACCACGCGAACATCTTCCTGATCATCGCGGGCACCTACACCCCGCTGACCCTGCTCCTGCTGCCCTCGTCGACCGGGACCCCGCTCCTGTGGGCAGTCTGGGGCGCGGCGGTCGCGGGCATCGCCTTCCGGGTGTTCTGGGTCGGGGCCCCGCGCTGGCTCTACACCCCCTGCTACATCGCGATGGGCTGGGCGGCGGTCTTCTTCCTGCCGGACTTCATGCGGACCGGCGGGATCGCGGTACTGGTGCTCGTGGTCGTCGGCGGGCTGCTCTACAGCGCCGGCGGCGTCATCTACGGCCTCAAGCGGCCGAATCCGTCACCGCGCTACTTCGGCTTCCACGAGGTCTTCCACTCGCTGACCCTCGCGGCGTTCGTCGTCCACTACGTCGGCATCTCCCTGGTGGCCTACAACCACACCTGAGCACCCCGACCCCCTCTCGTCGACCAGGGCCGCGGCTTCCGAGCCGCGGCCCTTTCGTCTGCCCGCACGCCGAGAAAGGACCGCCACATTGACACTGACCATCTTTTAAGAGTTACTGTCACTTGACTTCAACTCTCAAAGGAGTAGGCCATGAACCGGCGCTGGTGGGCCCTCGGAGCGCTCGTGGCGAGCATGCTCGTCCTCGGCTTCGACATGACGATCCTCAACGTGGCGCTGCCGACCATGGCGGGCGAGCTCGGCGCCACCACCGGCGAACAGCAGTGGATGGCCGACGCCTACGTCGTCGTCTTCGCCGCCCTGATGCTTCCGGCGGGCCTGCTCGGCGACCGGTTCGGCCGGCGCCGGATGCTCATCACCGGCCTCGGCGTCTTCCTCGTCGGCTCGATCGCCGGGACGCTCGCGGACGGGGTGACCGCCGTCGTGGCCGCCCGCTGCGTCATGGGCGTCGGCGGCGCGCTCGTGATGCCGCTCGCCCTCGCCGTCCTGCCCTCGCTCTTCGGCGAGCCGAAGGACCGGATCAAGGCCGTCGGCATCGTCTCCGCCGCCTCCGCGCTGGGCATGCCGCTCGGCCCGATCCTCGGCGGCTGGCTCCTCGACCACTTCTGGTGGGGGTCGATCTTCCTGGTCAACGTCCCCATGGTCGGCATCGGCGTCGCCGCCTGCGTGTTCCTGCTCCCCGAGACCCGGGACCCCGCCTCCCCCCAGGTCGACCTCGTGTCCACCGCGCTGACCGCCACCGGCCTCGGCGCCCTGATCTACGCGATCATCGAGGCGCCGGGCCGAGGCTGGGGCGACCCGCTGGTCCTGGCCCTGCCGGCCGCCGCGGCGGCGCTGCTCGCCTGGCTCGTCGTACGGGAACGCAAGGCCGTCCGCCCGATGCTCGACCTGTCCCTGCTGCGGCAGCGTGCGTTCCTGCTCAGCGCCCTCGCCGCCACGCTCGTGATGTTCGTGATGGCGGGGCTGATGTTCATCCTGCCCGGCTATCTCCAGGCCGTCCTCGGCCACGACGCGTTCGGTACGGGGCTGCGGATGCTGCCGATGATGGGCGGGCTGATCGTCGCCGCGAAGGCCGGCGGGCCGGTCACGGCACGGTTCGGGGCGCGCGCCACGATGTCGGCCGGGCTCGTCGTGCTCGCCTTCGCCGCCCTGCTCGGCAGCCGTACGACGGTGGACAGCGGCTACGGCTTCACCGCGCTGTGGCTCTCCGTCGCCGGAGTCGGCTTCGGCTTCGCCGTCGTCCCCGCCATGGACGCGGCCCTGGGCGCCCTGCCCGCCGACCGCGCGGGCAGCGGATCGGGGCTGCTGATGACCGTACGCCAGACGGGCAGCGCCCTCGGGATCGCCCTGCTGGGCAGTCTGCTGGCCGGCGCCTACAGCGGCCGGCTCGACACCGCAGGCGTACCGGCCGCCGCTGCGGACACCGCCGGGGACTCCGTCGTCGCCGCCCACGCCGTCGCCGCGCGGTTCGGGGCGCGGCGGCTCGCGGACTCCGCCGACGCGGCGTACGTGCACGGGATGAGCCTGGTCCTGCTCGTCATCGGTGCGACGGCGCTGGTCAGCGCCCTGCTGGTCGGGGCGTTCCTGACCCCGGCACGGCGGCTGCCGGAGCGGCCCGCGGACGTGGCCACCGCCCCCGTCGATGCGTGACAATGGCGACCATGGCCGCCACCTCCCGTATCCCCTCCTTCACCGCACCCGAGGCGCAGCCCCCGATGGGGCTGCGCGAGCGCAAGAAGCTCAAGACGCGGGTCGCGATCCGGCAGGCGACGTACCGCCTCATCCAGGAGCAGGGCTACGAGGCGACGACCATCGAGCAGATCGCGGAGGCGGCCGAGGTGTCGCCGAGCACGGTGTTCCGGTACTTCGCGACCAAGGAGGACATCGTGCTCACCGACGAGTACGACCCGGTCATGGAGGCCGTGCTCCGCAGCCGCCCGGCGGACGAACCGCCGCTGGAGTCCCTGCGGCTGATAATGCGCGAGGCGCTGTCCTCGTTCGTCACGGCGGAGGACGAGGAACTGCGCCAGCGCACCCGGCTGATGGTGGAGGTCCCCGCCATCAGGGCCCGCATGACGGAGAGCATGTCCGACACCGCGAGGCTGCTCTCCGGCGTGATCGCCGACCGCACCGGCCGCAGCGCGGACGACCTGCGGATCCGGGTCTTCATCGCGGCGGTGCTCGGTGCGCTGCGCGAGGTCACGCTGTACTGGGGCGAGCACGGCCAGGAGGGCGACCTCCTCACGATGATCGACGAGGCCCTCGACACGCTGGGGAGCGGCCTGCGCCTGTGAGCCGCCCCAGGCGCGGGAGGCCGCCCCGGCCCTCTCAGGCCCCGGCGCCGCCGAGCGCGTGCGCCAGCGCCTCCGGTTCGGTGGTCGGCGCGTCGCAGACGAAGTGCCGGCACACATAGGCGGTGGGCCGGCCGTCCGTCATCGGGCGGTCCTCCAGCAGCGGGAACTCCGTACCGGACGTCTCCCCCGCCGCGACGACCGCGCCGGGCGCCCGCCCCAGCAGCGCCGTACGGTGCAGCGCGCCGCCGACCGGGCCGGCGACCGCGATCTCGCGGGGGCCGTCGAGCAGCGCCTCGGCCACCGCGAGCCCCCAGCTGATGAACCGCGGCGCCCGCGGCCCCAGCGCCTTCACCACGCCCAACGCCCCCTCGGCGGCAGTGCGGTGGGGCTCCGAGCCGGTGTGGGCGGCGTACGAGAGCAGCGCTCCGGCCGCCGCGGTCCAGCCTGCGGGGGTGGCACTGTCGGTGGGGTCCTGCGGGCGGCGGATCAGCTGCTCGGCGTCGTCCGCCGTGTCGTACAGCTGACCGCCCTCGCCGGTGAAGTGCTGGAGCACGATGTCCGTCAGGAAGCCGGCGAACTCCAGCCAGGCCCCCTCGCCGGTGACGGCGGCCAGGGCCAGGAAGCCCTCCGCCACGTCGCCGTAGTCCTCCAGCACCCCGGGGTGCTCACCGGCGCGGCCGTCCTTCGACGTGCGGACCAGGCGGGCCACCGGCCCCATGTGGAGCCGCACCAGCAGGTCCGCCGCCTCGGTGGCGCGCTCGATCAGGTCGGGCCGGTCGAAGTACGCACCGGTCTCGGCGAGCGCGGCGATCGCCAGCCCGTTCCACGCCGCGACCACCTTGTCGTCCCGCCCGGGCCGCGCACGCCGCTCCCGGGCGGCGAGGAGCCGGGCCCGCACATCGGCGGCCCTGTCCGCGTCCTTGACGCCCGTCCGCGGGAGCTGGAGCACCGAGGCCCCCTCCTCGAAGGTGCCCTCGTCGGTCACCGCGAAGAGCTCCGCGGCGAACGCGGCGTCCTCCTCGCCCAGCGCCTCGCGCAGCTGGGCGGGCGTCCAGACGTAGTAGGCACCCTCGACGTGCTTCCCGTCCGCGTCCTCGCTGTCGGCGTCCAGGGCCGAGGCGAAACCCCCTTCGGGCGTGCGGAGTTCACGGACCATGAAGTCCGCGGTCTCCAGGGCCACCCGGCGGGCGAGTTCGGACCCGGTGGAGCGCCACAGGTGGGCGTACACGCGGCAGAGCAGCGCGTTGTCGTAGAGCATCTTCTCGAAGTGGGGGACGACCCACTCGCGGTCCACCGAGTAGCGGGCGAAGCCGCCGCCGAGCTGGTCGTAGATCCCGCCGCCGGCCATCGCCTCGCAGGTGTCGGCCGCCATCTGGAGTGCGCCGTCCGCACCGGTGCGCGCGTGGTGGCGCAGCAGGAACTCGATCGTCATCGCCGGCGGGAACTTGGGCGCGCCGCCGAAGCCGCCGTGCTTCTCGTCGTACTCGCGGGTCAGTCCGAGCAGCGCCTGGGCCAGCTCCGGCTCACCGGGCAGGCCCTCGCCGCCGTGGGCGAGGGTGCGCTCGGACAGGTCGCGGACGATGCGCGAGGCGACCTCGCCGACCTCGTCGCGTCGGTCGGTCCAGGCCGCCGCCACGCCTTCGAGGACCTGGCGGAACGACGGCAGACCGTGCCGGGAGTCGGGCGGGAAGTAGGTGCCGAAGTAGAAGGGCTCCGCGTCCGAGGTGAGGAAGACGGTCATCGGCCAGCCGCCCTGGCCCGTCGCGGCCTGGACCGCCTCCATGTACACGGCGTCGACGTCGGGGCGTTCCTCGCGGTCGACCTTGACCGGCACGAAGTGCTCGTTGAGATACGCCGCGACCTCGGCGTCCTCGAACGACTCATGGGCCATCACATGGCACCAGTGGCACGCCGAGTAGCCCACCGACAGCAGGACGGGTACGTCGCGCCGCCTCGACTCCGCGAAGGCCTCTTCTCCCCACGGCCACCAATCCACCGGGTTGGAGGCGTGCTGGAGCAGATAAGGCGACTGGGAGTCAGCCAGACGATTCATACGGGCATCGTCGCACGATCCGGACCGCGCAGCTCGACCCGGGGGCGCGCGCCCAGGAGGAGATCGTCTTCTCGCCGCCCCTCGGCGCCTCCCCGAGGCTTTGCCACCGCATGACCGGACGCGACAGACAGGACCGACCGAGGGAACAGACAGGGTTGTCTGTTAGTTGTGGATCCGAGGACCGATCCAGGTGGCACCAGAGCCTCAAGTGGCGAGAAATCGCCCGCGTCTGACGTGTTATGCGGTCGCGTGGTGCTCGGGGGGTCCACAAAAACAGGCGTACCTGTATGGTTTGCAAGGAGGCGCGCTCTGCGACGCCTCCTCCCTCTCCGCGAGTCGCCGCGGCGAGAGCCGTCGTATCGATCAAGGGGCTTGCGCGATGCAGAAGCGGTCGCAAACGACCCGTGAGGCACTCGTGCGTGCCGCCGTGGAACTCATCGCGAACGGCCGGTTCGCCGATACGGGTCTGGTCAACATCTGCAAGACCGCAGGGGTGAGCCGGGGCGCGCTCTACCACCATTTCCTGTCCATCGCGGAGCTGCTGGCCGAGGTGCACACCCAGGCCCGGGACCGCGTCGACGAACTGGCGGAGCACAGCCTCGTCGAGGCGCGGGCCGACGCCCCGGCGCGGTTCAGCGTCGCGCTCGGGAAGGCACTGGCGGAGGAGCAACTGGTGCGGGCCGGGCTGCAGCTGGCGGCCGACGGCACCGACAACCCGCCCTGGCTGCGGGACGAGGTGCTGGTCCGGGTGCGCGACCAGGTGCTCGCGGTGGGAGCGGACGAGCTCGACCGGCAGGTGCTCGCGGACCTGGCCGTGGTCGTCACCGCGGGGCTGGTGTCCCTCGGCTACACGGACACGGCCTGGTGGAGCCCGGAGCACGCCGAACGGATATGGGGCGTACTGCTGCCGCTCTTCACGCGGGCGTGACACAGGCGGCGGGGGAAGCCGCACGCCCCGGGACGGGGGAAGCCCGCACGCCCCGGGACGGGGCGCCGCCGGGACCTCGTCGGCCCGGGCGGGGAGCCGGCACGCCTACGCCGGGGCGCCGGGCGCCGGGGCCTCGTCGGCCGGGACCTCGTCGGCAGGTGCGGGCGGCGGCGTGATGCGCAGGTGGCCGATCATGCCGGGGGTGACCATGCCCGGCAGCAGGAGCCGCCACATCGCGGTGACGCGGTCGGGCAGGTCCTCCCGGTTCGTATAGACCTGCGACATCACCTGCATGCCGGTGAACGCCCCGACGATCACCGTGGTGGCCTCGTTCAGATTCAGGCCCGGCAGGGTCTCGCCCCGCTTCTCGGCCTCTTCGAGCAGCTCGCGGATGGCGGCGCTCGACTGGTCGTAGGGCGTGTTGAGGGGGCGGGGGAACGACGTCTTCTCCACGGCCAGGCGCACACTGGCGCGCAGGACCGGATCGCGCTGGAGCCGGCTGGCGAAGGAGAAGGTCAGATCGATGACCGCCTGGATCCTGGTGGGCTGCTCGGGTACGACGAGCGCCTCGCTGTGGGCGTTGAGCAGGGCCACCGCGATCGACTCTTTGGAGGGGAAGTGGTGGTACAGGGCGCCACGGGTGAGTCCGCTGCGCGCAAGGATCTCGTTCGTGCTCGCGGCGTCGAAGCCACGCAGGTCGAACACCTCGGCGGCAGCCTCCAGGATCGCTCGCCGTGACCGCGTTCCGCGTTCCTGCTTCGCCATGCCTGATCCTCGCGCTCGTTGGTAGCCAAATTATACAGACCAGTCTGCATTCCGCTGCACAAGGGCGGCGAACCCCGGGCGCGAGCCACCGGCGAGGGCCGATCCGTCCCCTGCCCCGGCGCCGTCCGGCACCGCGGTGCGGCGGCTCCGGCTCAGGGGGTGCCCAGGCGGAAGCCGACGCCCCGGACCGTCACGATCCAGTGGCTGGAGCCGAGCTTGCCGCGCAGGCTGCTGACGTGCGTGTCGATGGTGCGGCCCTTGTGCGACCAGGCATCGTCCCAGACCTGGGTCATCAGCTGCCGCCGCGAGACGACCCCGCCCGGCTGCATCGCGAGGATGTGCAGCAGGTCGAACTCCTTGCGGGTCAGGTCCACCGGACGGCCGTCCAGGGTGACCTTGCGGGTCACCGCGTCGATGCGCAGCGGGCCGTGATCGACCGTCCTGGCGGTCGGGGACGGCCTGACCCGGCGCATCACCGCGCCGATCCGGGCGAGCAGTTCGTGGAAGCCGTAGGGCTTGACCATGTAGTCGTCCGAGCCGGCCTGGAGCCCCAGGACGCGGTCGAGTTCACTCCCGCGCTCGGTGACGGCGATGATCGGGGTGTCGCTCACCGCCCGGATGCCCCGGCAGACTTCGAGCCCGTCCAGGTCGGTCAGATCGAGGTCGAGCAGGATCAGGTCGGCCTGGTGGTGGAGCTGGAGGGCCTGACCGCCGGTGGTCACGCTCTCGGCGCGGTACCCGCGCCGCAGGAGGTCCTGCGTCAGGGCCTTGGCGGAGAGCTCCTCGCTCTGCACCACCAGGATGCGCAGGGCGGGGGGCTCGACCGCCGCGTGCGGCCGGGGCGTCGGTGCGTGCGGGGCCTGGGGCGTGGAGTGATGCCGGACGGCGTGGGATTCGGGTAGGCCTGCTACCTGCTGGTTCATCTGTTCCTCCTGAAGCGCGGGCATCACTGACTGCCAAATGCTCGTGTCGAAGTTCAGGTGCGCTTCGAAAGATACCAAACAGACTTGTCTGATTGTCAATGTGAATCCGGGCGACCGGACCGCCACCACACAGAACCCCTCTGACCTGGGATGAGTGTCGAGATGCCCGGTAGATCCTTCGAGCCCCTCAGGTATCTGACCTGGCCGGATGCCACTTTGTCCGTGGCGAAAACCTGTAAGCCTGTCTGTTAGCGTGAAGTCGCTGCGTGATGCATCCATGACGGGGCGCTGTCATGGCCCCCGCTCGGCCGACGCGCGCCGCCCCGACACACCTAACACAAGTTTTACTTGCGTTACCCGACAGACCTGTCTGTATTTTGTTGGTGTGTCGACCAGGGGGGTGGTCGTTGCGAGAGCTCCTCCCTGCCCAAAATAGACAGGAGCGCCAGCATGACCGCAATGATCGAATCCACACCCATGGGCCTCACCACGATCGTTCCCCGTCAGTACGTGCACCGTGCCGCTGTCTCCGAGGTGCTGCTCACCGGATGGCGGGCGGGCACCGGGCCCCACGCCTTCGTGGTGGGGTCCCAATGGCCGCGTGGGCACTCTCTGTTCGCCCAGTCGGACGGCTACCAGGACCCGATGCTGCTGGTCGAGGCGGCACGGCAGACCGGATCGCTGCTCGCGCACGCCGAGTTCCAGGTCGCCTTCGGGCACCAGTTCCTGATGCGGTCCATCTCGTTCACCGCCTCGCCGGAGCTGCTCGTCGCGACACCCGCGCCGACCGAGGTCGAACTGCACACGGTCTGCGAGGACATCGTCCGCCGCGGCAAGAACCTCGGAGGCATGCGGTACGAGGTGACCGTCATGGTCGACGGCGTGCCCCTGGCCACCGCCGGCGCCGCCTTCAGCTGCACGGGCCCGAGCGTCTACCGCAGGCTGAGAGGGGAGCGGCCCACGCGGGTCGACAGCCTCCCCAGGGAACCCATGGATCCGGCACGGGTGGGTCGCACCGGCCCGCAGCACGTGGTGCTGTGCGAGAGCGCCGGCGACCGCGAGAACCGGTGGGAGCTGCGCGTCGACTGCGAGCACCCGATCTTCTTCGACCACCCCGTCGACCACATCCCGGGCATGATGCTCCTGGAAGCGGCCCGGCAGGCCGCGCACGCCGCCTCGGGCCTGCCCGACGCGCTCGTCCTCGACCTCGACAGCCACTTCCAGCGGTACGCGGAACTCGACGGGCCCTGCTACATAGAGGCGACGTCCGTCGAGGCCGGAGCCCACGACGACGTACAGGTGCGGGTCCGCGGCACACAGCGCGACCAGGACGTCTTCACCGCGGAACTCACGCTGCGCCCGCGCACGCGCTGAGCCCCACCGACGCGCTCGCGAGAACTTCCGCCGACGTACTTCTCGCGGACCCGACCGACGCGCCGCACCGCCACACGGCACTGCCCCGCCTCACCGCCGCACCTGACCCCCGCACTTCAACGACGACCGGAGTTCGTACGTGGACAGCATCATGATCACTGGCGCGACCGGCTTCATCGGCGCCCACGTCGCCCGTGAAGCCACCCGCCGCGGCGCGGAGGTGACCTTGGTGTCGCACCGCCGGCACCCGCAGCCGTCCGCCACGCACCCGGTCCAAAGCCTCCGCGCGAACCTCGCGGAACCGGAGTCGTTACCCGGGCTGTGCGACGGCGTGGACGTCCTGCTGCACTGCGCCTCGCAGATCGGCGGGACGCCCGAGTCGAACCACGCCGTCAACGCCCGGGGGACCGCGGCGCTCGTCGCCGAGGCACAGCGCGCCGGAGTGTCCCGCGTCGTCTACCTGAGCACCGCCGCGGTGTACGGGCGCGGCACCTTCCGGTGCGCACGGCCGGAGACGCTCGACCGCCGGCCGCGGTCGCCGACGTCACGTACCAGGGCGGAGGCCGAGGACGCCGTGCTGGCCGCCGGCGGCATCGTCCTGCGTCCGCATCTGGTTCTGGGGCGCGGTGACGCGTGGGTCGTACCCGGACTCACCGGGCTGCTGAGGACGCTGTCCTGCACGCCGTGGGGGTGGGAGACCAGACACTCCGTCATCGCCGTGTCCGAACTGGCCGCGCTCGTCGTGGCGGCCGGCCTCGCGGCGCGCACCAGCCTGACGGCGTCCGTCTACCACGCGGCCCGGCCCGAACCGGTCACCGCGTCCGCCCTGTTGGAGGCGGTCGCCGACCGCATGGCACCGCCCCCGGCACGGCAGGCGATGGATTTCGGGCGGGCCAGGGAGCGCCTCGCTGGCGACGGCGGCGCCGCCCACGCGTGGGACATGCTCGCCACCGACCACTGGTTCGACAGCGCACCGCTGTGGGCCGACGTGCACCGGGAGCCGGGCCAGGAGCCGCCCCTCGCGTGCATGAGGGACGCGTACCCGGCGCACGCCGCGGCCTGAGTCCTCGCGCTCCGAGCAGCCGACATCTCCTCGACTCCCCTCCGTTGAGCGGACGTTCGAGGCCAGGACGATCCAGCCCTCTGGATGGTCCGGATCGTCCGAACCGTACGACCTATCCGAAGGACTGCACATGGAATACACCAATCTCGGCCGCAGCGGACTCGCGGTGTCCCGGCTCGTGCTCGGCACGATGAACTTCGGGACCCAGACCTCCGAGGCCGACAGCCACGCGATCATGGACCGGGCGCACGACCGGGGCATCAACTTCTTCGACACGGCCAACGTGTACGGCACGCGGCCGGGTGAGGTGCCCACCGAGCCGATCATCGGAAAGTGGTTCGCCTCGGGCAGCGGGCGGCGGGAGAAGACCGTCCTGGCGACCAAGGTGTACATCCCGACGGGCAGCTGGCCCAACGAGGGACGCCTGTCGGCGCTGAACATCCGGCGCGCGTGCGAGGCGTCCCTCAAGCGCCTCGGCACCGACTACATCGACGTCTACCAGATGCACCACGTCGACCGGACCACGCCCTGGGAGGAGATCTGGGAGGCGTTCGGCGTCCTGCGCCAGCAGGGCAAGGTGCTGTACTTCGGCTCGTCCAACTTCGCCGGCTGGCACCTCGCGCAGGCGCAGGAGGCCGCACGGTCACGGCACTTCCTCGGGCTGGTCAGCGAACAGTCGATGTACAACCTCATGAACCGCTGGGTGGAACTGGAAGTGCTGCCCGCGGCGCGGCACTACGGTCTCGGCCTGATCCCGTGGGGCCCGCTGAACGGGGGCGTGCTCGCCGGCGTCCTGCGCAAGCAGAAGGAGGGCGGCGCGGCGCGCGGCACCTCGGGGCACTCCGCGGGCGCGCTCGCCAAGCACCACGAGACCATCACCGCGTACGAGAAGTTGTGCGCCGGGATCGGCGAGGACCCGGCGCACGTCGGACTGGCGTGGCTGCTGGCGCAGGAGGGTGTGACCGGGCCCATCATCGGGCCGCGTACGGCCGCTCAGCTCGACAGTTCGCTGCGTGCCCTGACGATCAGGCTCGACGGCGCTACGCTCGCCAGGCTGGACGAGCTGTTCCCGGCACCCGGCCCGAACGGGTCCAAGCCCGCACCCGAGGCCTACGCCTGGTGAGCACGCCCTCGCAGTGAGACCCGCCCCGGAGGTGCGCGCTCGGCGTGTGCCCGCGTACCTCCGGGGCGGAACCAACCGTATCCATTCGTCACTCTCAGAAGAAGTGAGGCGTCGTGCGCAAGGTGCTCATCGCCAACCGTGGGGAAATCGCTGTCCGTGTTGCCCGTGCGTGTCGGGACGCGGGGATCGGGAGCGTGGCCGTCTACGCCGACCCGGACCGCGACGCGTTGCATGTGCGTGCGGC
>NZ_JBEXXO010000021.1:0-180325 GCF_040630435.1 Streptomyces sp. NPDC005803
ACCCCCCCGCCGGCCCCCGCCGCCCCGCTTTTCCCCCCCCCCCCGGCCCGGCGCGGCCCTTCGTCGCGGCGGGCCTGACCGCTCAGGGTCTCGGGTCCTTGGGAAGTCCGAGCACCTTCTCGCCGATGATGTTCCGCTGGATCTCGCTGGAGCCCCCGTAAATGGTCTCCGCAAGGGACAGCAAAAACGAGCGCTGCATGCCGTCTAGTTCGTAGTCCGGGCCGACCACCTGACCGGCCTGGCCCGCCAGTTCCATGGCCACGTGGCCGAGACGCTGGTGCCCCGTCGAGGCGTAGAGCTTGGCCGTCGTGGACTGTGCTCCCGGAGTCCGGCCATCCACCAGCTCACCGACCGTACGCAGGTTGGTCAGACGCATGATCCGGACCGCCATCCAGGCCTCCACGATCCGCTCGCGCAGCATGGCGTCCCCGGCCAGGCCGCGCCCGCGGGCCCGCCGCAGAACGGCCTCGGCCTCACGCTCGAAGGTGAACTGCTGGGGCAGCAGCGTGCCGCCTCGCTCGATCCCGAGGGTCACCATGGCGGTCCGCCAGCCCTGGCCCACTTCCCCCACCACCAGGCCGGCGGAGGTGCGCGCGTCGGAGAGGAACACCTCCGCGAACTCTTCCTGGCCGGCCAGGTTGCGGATCGGGCGGATCTCGACACCGGGCTGGTCGGTGGGGATGAGCAGCATGCTCAGCCCGTGGTGGCGCTCGGAGTCCGGGTCGGTGCGGACGAGCACGTAAAGCCAGTCCGCGTACATCCCGAAGGAGGTCCACACCTTCTGGCCGTTGACGACCCACTCGTCACCGTCGCGTTCGGCGCGGGTACTCACCGAGGCCAGGTCGGAGCCCGCGCCCGGTTCGCTGAACCCCTGCCCCCAGAACTCCTGGGCAGCAAGGATGGGTGGCAGGAAGCGCTTCTTCTGCTCCTCGTCGCCGACCGCGATCAGCATCGGCCCCAGCAGGTCCAGCGCATTGCCGGTGGCCCGGTAGGGCGCGTTGGCGCGCGCGTATTCGTACTCGAAGACGATCTCCTCGAGCAGGCCGAGACCACGTCCGCCGTGCTCGCGCGGCCAGCCGACGCCCAGCCAGTTCCCTGCCGCCATCTCACGGTCCCAGGCGAGCCGCACGTCCCAGGCCACACCGTCGGTGGGACCACCGACCCCGCGGAACTCGGCGAACTCACCGACCAGGTGCTCGTGCAACCACGTGCGGATCTCGTCCCGGAACTCCCGGACCTCAGGCCCGAAATCCAGCTCCACTCGCTTTTCCCCTCTCCTGCTCGGATTCCTGCCTCAGATGCCCAGCCGGGACGCCAGGGCTTCCCGGTGGTAGGACGCCGGACCGAGCAGTACCTCGGAACTCTTGGCGCGCTTGAAGTAGAGGTGTGCTGGGTGCTCCCAGGTGAAGCCGATCCCACCGTGCACCTGGATGTTGTCACCGGCCACCCGCGTGTAGGCCTGCGAGCAGAACGCCTTGGCCAGCGAAGCCGCCAGGGCGGCCTCGTTGTCGTCGTCGCCCGCGACGGCCCACAGGCCGCCGTACGCGGCGGAGCGCGCGGACTCGATCTCCACCAGCATGTCCGCGCACTTGTGCTTGATCCCCTGGTAGGAGCCGATGACACGGCCGTACTGCTTGCGCATCTTGGCGTACTCCACCGCCGCCTCCAGCGCCGCGGACGCCCCGCCCACCTGCTCGGCGGCGAGGAGCACGGCGGCCGTGGCGAGCGCTCGCTCGATGCCCGGCCAGGCCTGGCCTTCCTCGCCCAACAGCCGCGCCGGGGTGTGGGTGAACTCCACGCGAGCCTGTTTCCTGGTTTCGTCCATGGCGGGCTGGTGTGTGCGGCTCACACCCCGCGCATCCGCGTCGACCGCGAGCAGGCCCACCCCGCCGGGGGTGGCCGCCACGACCAGCAACAGATCGGCCGTGTGCCCGTCGGGTACGTAGGACTTGGTACCGGTCAGCGTCCAGCCGTCGCCGGCCGGTGCTGCGGCCAGGTGGATGCCGGCCCGGTCCCAGCGGCCGTCCTCCTCGGTGAGCGCCAGCGTCGCCACGGTGCTTCCGTCCGCGATGCCCGGCAGCAACTCGCGGCGCGCGTCCTCGTCCGCCACCCGCAGCAGCACCTCCGCGGCCAGCGCGACCGTGGAGAAGTACGGAGCGCACAGCAACGCCCGGCCCATCTCCTCGAAGACGACCCCGAGTTCGAGGTGGCCGAACCCCGAGCCTCCGTACTCTTCCGGGATCGCGATCCCCTGGAGGCCCAGTTCGGTGGCCATGCGGCGCCAGATCGCCCGGTCGAAGCCGTCATCGGTCGCCGCGAGGCGGCGCACCTCCGCCTCGGAGGAGTGCCGCGTCAGAAAGGAGCGCACGACCGATCGCAGCTCCTCCTGCTCTTCACTGAAGGTGAGTTCCATGCAGAGCCCTTCCGTGCCCGGTGTTGCTCACGTCGACAATACAGTTAGATTATTGCAGTATCCATACTGATTGAGCCGGAGGCCCGACGTGACCGACCGATACGAGCAGTTCAGCAGCCTGACCTTCGAACGCCCGGCTCCCGGCGTGCTCCGGATCGTCCTGGACGCCCCCAACCTGAACGCCGTCGACCCGGCGATGCACCGCGAACTGGCCGACATCTGGCCGGTCATCGACCGCGACGAAGAGACCCGCGCGGTGATGATCCAGGGCGCCGGAAAGGCGTTCTCGGCCGGCGGCACCTTCGATTCCATCGAGGCCATGACCGACTCGTACGACGTGCGCGTCAGGGTCATGCGCGAGGCCAGGGACATGGTCTACGGAGTGCTCAACTGCGCCAAGCCGGTGGTCTCGGCGATCCACGGCCCTGCCGTCGGCGCGGGCCTTGTCATCGGGATGATGGCGGACATCTCGGTGGCCGGCCGGAAGGCGAAGATCGTCGACGGCCACACCCGGCTCGGCGTCGCCGCCGGCGATCACGCCGCCATCTGCTGGCCACTGCTGTGCGGCATGGCCAAGGCCAAGTACTACCTCCTCACCTGTGACGCACTGAGCGGCGAGGAGGCCGAACGGATCGGCCTGGTCTCCACGTGCGTGGACGACGAGGAGGTGCGGGACGAGGCGCTGCGCATCGCCACCCGTCTGGCCGCCGGTTCCGTCAGCGCCATCGCCTGGACCAAGCGGTCACTCAACCACTGGTACCGGATCGCCCAGCCGATCTTCGAGGCGTCGCTCGGGCTCGAGTTCCTCGGCTTCGGCGGACATGACGTGGCCGAGGGCGTCGCCTCGCACCGCGAGAAGCGCTCTCCCGACTTCGAGGCGGTGGCAGCGGCCCACCCCCTGGACCTCTGACCCCCCGCCCCGCCGACACGACAGCCGACAGCCGACAGCCGACAGCCAACAGCCGATCGAAACCGAAGGACTCGCCATGCCCCAGCCGGCCCAGCCGCCCGCACAAGAAGTCACCCCGCTGGTCAAGGGTCTGACCTATGAGGAGATGCCGACCGGCCAGCGGTTCCGCACCGCCCGCCGCACCATCACCGAGACCGACCTGGTGAATTTCATCACCTGGGGCGGCTTCAACGAGCCGCTCTTCTGGGATGCGTCGCACGCCGCCGACGGCGGCTACACCGGTCGGCTGGTCCCAGGAGCTCTGACCTACTGCATCGCCGAGGGACTCGTGCTGCAGACCAACGCCCTGCACGGCACAGGACTCGCCTTCATGCACATGGAGTTGTCCGTCAAGGGCCCGGTCTACGTCGGCGACACACTCTGCGCAATCGTGGAGACCACGGACTCGCGGTCCTCGAGCAAGCCCGGCCGCGGCGTCGTGACCAGCAGGATCAGCGTCCGCAACCAGCGGGACGAGGAGGTACTGGTCTATACACCGGTGCGACTCATCCGCGGCAAGGACTTCGAGCCGACAGAGCACTGATCCCGACCGCAGAATCTCCAGTTACACCATTCCCCCTCAATCTCCGCCATGGATCCGGGAGTTCCCGTGCACTTCGCCTTCACCGACGAGCAGGAGGATCTGCGCAGAACCGTGCGCGCCTTCTTCGACAAGACCTCTTCGGAGCCGGAGCTGCGCCGGCTGATGGACTCCCCGGAGGGCCACGACCCGGGTGTGTGGCAGCGCATGGGCTCCGAGATCGGCGTTCAAGGACTGATGGTGCCCGAGGAGTTCGGTGGTGCCGGCTGCGGCATGGTCGAACTCGGCGTGGTGATGGAGGAGGCAGGGCGGGCGCTGCTGTGCGCGCCGCTGCTCTCCTCCGCCGTGATGGCCACGACCGCCCTGCTTCGCTGCGAGGACCCGGACGCCCGCAAGCGACTGCTGCCCCGCCTTGCCGCGGGCGAGACGGTCGCGACGTTCGCGCTGACCGAGGACGCGGCGCGATGGGACGCGGAGGGCGTGCGGCTCGCCGCCCGTGAGGATACGGGCGGCGGCTGGCGGCTGTCCGGGAACAAGAACTTCGTGCTCGACGGAGCAGTCGCCGACGTGGTCCTCACCGTGGCACGCACCCCCGACGGCATCGGGCTGTTCTGCGTCGAGGGCGATGCCCCCGGTCTGGTCCGCGAGACCCTGCCCACCTTGGACCCGACGCGGCGCCAGGCACGCTTGGAGTACCGGGAGGTGCCGGCCACCCGGTTGCGCACTCCGGGGAACGGCTGGGACCTGGTGTCCGAGGTGCTCGACCGGACCGCTGCCGCGCTGGCCGCGGAGCAGGTCGGAGTGGCCGAGCAGGCTCTGGACATGGCGGTCGAGTACGCCAAGACGCGCCACCAGTTCGGCCGCGCCATCGGCTCGTTCCAAGCGGTCAAGCATCTCCTCGCCGACGTACTGCTGGAGGTCGAATCCGCCCGTGCCGCCGCCTACTTCGCTCTGCTGAGCGCCGACGGCGGCGGGGACGACCTGCCGAACGTAGCCGGACTGGCCAAGGCCTTCTGCTCGGACGCCGCCGTGCTGGCCGCGTCGCAGAACATCCAGGTGCACGGCGGAATCGGCTTCACGTGGGAGCACACCGCTCACCTGTACCTCAAGCGGGCCAAGACCTCGCAGCTGCTGCTCGGTGACTCCGCGCACCACCGAGAGCTGCTGGCCCGGCGCATCGGAGTCTGAGAACCCTCGGCTCGATCTCCCCGGCACCGTCCGGGGACCTGTACTCAAGGGAGTTGACGCTATGAAGGTGGACGGCAAGCTGAGCGCCTGGGGGGCCTCCGAGGTGGTCTCCCAGGCCGTGGAATACGAGCGGCGCGGCTACAGCGGACTGTGGTCCTCGGAGTCCAAGCACGATCCGTTCCTGCCCCTGCTCCTCGCCGCCGAGCACACCGAACGGCTGGAGGTGGGTACCGCGATCGCACTCGCCTTCGCACGCTCCCCCATGCAGCTGGCCTATACCGCGCACGACCTCCAGGCCTACTCGGGCGGCCGTTTCACCCTCGGCCTGGGGAGCCAGATCAAGCCGCACATCGAGCGCCGGTTCTCGATGCCCTGGAGCCGGCCGGCGGCCAGGATGCGGGAGTACATCAGCGCGCTGAAGGCCATCTGGTCCGCCTGGAACGACGGCACCCGCCTGGACTTCCGCGGCGACTTCTACAGCCACACCCTCATGACGCCGTTCTTCGCCCCTGCCCCGGCGCCCGGCGGCGCGCCGAAGGTCTTCCTGGCCGCGGTCGGTGAGGCGATGACACGTACCGCGGGTGAGGTGGCGGACGGTCTGCTCTGCCATGGCTTCACCACCGAACGCTACCTCCGCGAGGTCACCCTGCCGACCATCGAGGCCGGGCTGGCCTCCTCCGGCCGCACGCGGAGCGACTTCACCGTCAGCCACCTGCTGCTGACCGCGACCGGACGGACCGAGGAGGAGATGGCCGACGCGGTCTCCGCCACCCGTCGGCAGATCGCCTTCTACGGCAGCACACCGGCCTACCGCGCCGTACTGGAGCTGCACGGTTGGGGTGAGTTGGGCGACGAGCTGCACGCCTTGTCCACCTCCCGCCGCGAGGACCGCTGGGAGGCCATGGGCACCCTGATCGACGACGACGTGCTCAACGCCTTCGCCGTCGTGGGCGAGCCGGACCGCCTGGCAGCCGAGATCAACCGACGATACGGCTCGCTGGTGGACCGGCTCTCCTTCTACACCACCTACGACACCGAACCAGAGGTCTGGCAGCCGGCGCTGGAGGAACTGCGCGACTGAGCGGGCCCAACGGCCCGCAAGCGCAGCAAAGCCGGGGGCGTGGACGGTGACACATCCACGACCCCGGCTTTGTCTGCCGATCAGCTGGACGGCAGGAACAGCTTCCGCAACTCGGTGCGCCGCACCTTCCCGGAACCGGTCAGGGGAAATGCGGAGACGGACCGCCAGGTACGGGGCACCTTGAACGACGCGAGCCGCTCGCCGGCGAACACCTGGAGTTCCTCGGGGTCGAAATCGGCTCCCGCGTGCGTCCGCACACAGGCCGCCACCGTCTCACCGAGCCGGGCGTCGGGGATACCCACGACGACAGCTGCCGCGACGGCGGGGTGTGACTCCAGGACGTCCTCCACCTCCCGGGGGTAGACGTTCTCGCCGCCTCGGATGATGACCTCTCGGATCCTGCCGTGGAAGGTGATCACTCCCCGGCTGTCCATGCTGCACAGATCGCCGGTGTGCAGCCACCCGTCGGTATCGAGCGTGGCAGCCGATGCCTCCGGCATGTCGTGATACTCGATCATGTTGAGCGGGGACCGGATCCACAGTTCCCCCGGCTCTCCCAGTGCCGCGGTCTCGCCCGTTGCCGGGCGGGTGATGCGCACCTCCCGGTGCGGCGACGGGCGTCCGAGCGTGAGCGCCTTGTCCTCGGCCGTGTCACCGGTCTCCGTGGAACACGCGTGAGGGCTTTCGGACTGGCCGTACCCGACCACGAATTCCACTCCCAGGGTCCGCTGGAAGTCGCGGACAGTGGCGGGTGAGACCGTGGCACCTCCCCCCATCACCACCCCCAGCGTGCTCAGGTCGCGATCGCCAAGGCCTGGAAGGGCCAACAGGTCCGCCACCATCGTGGGCACCACCCCCAGGATCGTGGTCCCGGTCTCCTCGATCAGTCCGAGAAGCTGGTCGGCGTCGAAGCGCGGCGCGGAGATCCATGCCGCGCCGACGCTGGCGGCCACCAGCACACCGCACACCGAGGCCCCGACGTGGTGCAGGGGCAGCAGTGAGCAGAAGACCTCGTGGTCGGTTCCCGTGCGCTGCCGTTCCATCCCGAAGCGTGCGGTGTTGACGCAGGCCAGGTGGGAGAGCACCGCCCCCTTGGGGCGCCCCGTGGTCCCCGAGGTGTACTGGATGAGGAAGGGCGCGTCCGCCGAGACGGTCGGCAGAGCCCCGCCCATGGGAGAACCGTCCTCCCAGTGCGACAGCGAGTGGACGAGGGGAGCCTGAGGCAGCCCCTCCGCGATCTTCCGGGCCCTGTCCAGCAGGGGCCTGCCGCGGTGGTCCTCCGATGCCAGGACCACCCGCACACCGGAACGCCTGAGTTGGTCGGTGACCTCGGCGTCCGCGAGCGAAGTGTTCAGCGGTACGAGCACGGTGCCGGCGAGCGCACAGGCGTACTCGGCCACGACCCAGGCCACCGAGTTCGCCCCCCACACACCGACCGTGTCGCCGGGGGCGAGTCGTGCCAGCAGTTGGTGGGCGGCGCTGCGCGCCCGGTCGGCCAGCTCCTGCCAACTCAGGCTGTCCAGACCGGAGTCGGTGGCCACCGCTACGGCGAGCCGGTCGGGGTATCGGTCGGCGTTGCGCAGTAGGAGCTCACCGACCGAGAGGCGCCACAAGGCAGGCCCGGTGTCTGCGGGCCTATGGGCTTCGGTGAGGCGGGTCCTGTCGGACAGATACGGCGGCAATGGCGTCTCCTGTACGTGCGGCTCGCTTGCGCGGGGCGCCGCGACCCAGCCGCCGACGACGGCCGGCGAGGGTGGGTCAGACTCCGAGCGCACCCTGGGATCGCCTTCGCCCAGCGGATTGCCAAGGGGGCGATCAACGTATAGATATAACTCATTACCCTGTTACCGCAACCCTTGGCACTCCCCCGACCGACACGAGGGCGACAGGACAGGGGTACGCGCGACCGGCCGTCCGATCGACACCTCCCGCTCTCCGCACCAAGGGCATTGACATCACCTCCAAGAGAGCAAACACTCTCCTAGTGGGGCTTCCGAGCACGTGGAAGGGGCGCCAACGTGACGACAGCCGATCTCCCGCCTCCCAGATCCAGATCAACGATGAACAGCCGCAGCGGCCCTTCGGCGCCGGCGACTGCCCGGTGCGTGACGACTTCGTACCCCCATCGGATTACATCGACCCGAAGTACGTATCTGGACGGCAGCGTCCGCGAGGTCGTCGACCGCGACGACTGGGGCGGCAAGCTCGCCGACGACGACCTGCGCCTCAGGGAACCCCTCGTGGACACCTGGGGCGGCTTCGTCTTCATCACCATGAACCCCGACGCGGAACCGCTGCGCGACTACCTCGCCCCGTCCCCGAAGTGTTCGACCGCTTCGAGTTCGAGAAGTTCCGCTACCGCTGGCACAAGACGGTCATCCTCCCCTGCAACTGGAAGACCGCTCCGGGAGCCTCCAACGAGGGCTACCACGTCCAGACGACCCACCCTCAACTGCACGAGGACCACTACCAGGACGACGCCCCTGGCGGGGGCGCGTCCGACAGCACCACCACGAGAGCAGAGGCACGATCATGCCCAGGAAGACAGCGCGAGGACACGTCCGAGACCGGATGGGACGTAGTCACCGATCTGGTGGTGGTCGGCAGCGGCGGTGGTTCCTGTGCGCCGCTCTGGCCGCCCATGAGGGCGGGATGCAAGCCCTGGTGATCGAGAAGACGGATACGGTCGGCGGATCCACCGCGATGTCGGGCGGCGTGCTGTGGCTGCCGAACAACCCGGTCCCGCGCCGCGCCGGCGTCCAGGACAGCCCGGAGGACGCCCGCCGATACTTCGCATCGGCCGTCGGTGACGTCGGACCTCCACGTCGCCGCTGCAGGGCTGGATGCTGCTGGCCGCGATCCACGCCGAAGTACCGGCGCCGTGCCGGGCTGATTCATCCTGGACTCCCGTCACCGCGGGAACTACCTGGGGGGGATGAGCCTCGGCGGTGTGACACCGCCGGGGCTCACCTCCGGTTACACGAAGAAGGCCAACACGATCGAGGCCCTCGCCGATCAGTGCGGTATCGACCGGCCGGGCCGCGTGCCACCGCTGACCGCCACAACGCCTCCGCGGCCCACGGCAAGGACCCCGACTGCCACAAGGGCGAGCGGGCCTACGACCGCTACTACGGCGACCCGCGGGTCAGCCCCAACCCTTGCGTGGCGCCGGTCGGCAAGGCTCCGTTCTACGCGGTGGCGCTCTACCCGGACGATGTCGGCACGGCAGGAGGCCTGCTGACCGACGAACACGCCCGTGTGATGCGTGAGGACGGGGAGCCGATCCCCGGCCTGTACGCCACCGGCAACCGCACCGCCTCCGTCATGGGCCGCACCTACCCGGGCGGGCGCCAGCATCGCCGCGCCCTTCGTCTTCGGCCGGCTGGCCACCCACCACATGCCGCAGAACACCGCGCAACGAGATCGACCGACGCTCGACGCGCTCACCGCCTACGTCTTGGCCGGCCTGATGGGGCGGAGCTGACAGACAGCTCAGGGAGTCCGCCGTGCGCCGCTAGTCGATGAGCTCGAGAACCGTCTTCGCGCCGACCGCGTTGACGACGTCGTCGGCGCTGGTGATGTGACGGTGCCAGAGCTTCTCCGCCTCCTCGGCCTTGTTCTGCTCGATGAGCTTGACCAGCCGGACGTGGGTGCGATGCCCCTTGAGGGCCTGGGCACGGTGCTCCTCCGAATCGGCGGATGCGGCCACGTGCTCGGAGTTGGCACGGTCGACGATGTACCGCAGCATGCTGCACAGCAGGACCAGTGTCTGGTTCCCCGTGAGTTCCACCAGCAGAGCGTGGAAGGCATCCTGAGCCTCGACAAGGGCCAGAGGGTCGTCCAGGGCGGCCTTCTCGGCATCCACCGCTTCCCGCAGCCGCGCGACGACGGCCGCGTCCGCCTGGCCGGCCAACTGCCGCACACACGGCGGTTCCATGATGGCGGCCGCCTGGTAGACATCGCGAAGTGTGGCCCCGCGGTACTCGAGGACGAGACCGGCATAGCGCGCGGCGACATCGGGATCGGGGGCGCTCACCCGAGCGCCGCCGTGGGCGCCGCGCCGGATGGTGATGAGCGACTCGGACTCCAGAACCCGAAAGGCCTCCCGCAGCGTGGGGCGGGAGATCCCGAATTGCCCCATCAGCTCGGACTCGGACGCCAGAGCATCGCCGGGTTCCAGTTCGCCCCGGACGATCTGCTTCCGAAGGTGTCCGGCCACCAGTTCGGCGGTCTTGGGCACACGAACCCGCTTGCCGACCGGCACTCGCGCCCCGCCCGGTGCGTCTGATGCCTGCGCTACACGAGCGAGCTCGGCCATCGCCACTCCCCCTACCGCGATATAGACAAATAAATATGTTTAGCGCAGGCAGCATACCAGGTCAAGATCTGGGAGCCGATAATCTGGGCCCCGTTGCCCTCCACCCTTTCTCGGCTACCGCAGCCAACAAGCAAACACATGCGTCTACCCGGTGCTCAACCACGCACAAAGTTCCCCTTCGGCCTCGCCGGCTTCAAGAGCGCCTCCTGAGCGATCGTGGCGACGTGACGTCCCGAGCGGTCGTGCACCGTGCCGAGCACCAACCCGCGCGTGCCGGCCACGGAGGCCGTGTGAAGCTCGATCAGAAGCCAGTCGTCGAAACGCACCGGCCGGTGGAACCAGAGCGTGTGGTCGAGCGTGGCCCTCCTTTCCGCATCACGGTCGGGCAGGCCGATCGCCCGCGCGGCAACAGACAGCGCCCCGAAGTCGCTGGCGAAGGCCAGGAGCCTGGAGTGAAGAGCCCGGCCGTCCGGCGGGTCGAGCGCGGGGCGGATCCAGTAACGGCGCCCCACCGACTCGCCCTGGCCCTCAACGTGTTGTTCCCTCATGCGGAAGGCATGACGCACGGGGAAATCGGGAAACGGTGCCGGGATCCATCCGGCGTCCGGGTCGTCCGGGTTGGGTGCCAGTGGCATCTGTGCCGCGAACTCTGGTCCTTCCGCGTCTCGATGGAAGGACACCGTGGCGGACAGCAACACCTTTCCGTCCTGTTCCGCCTCCACCTGCCTACTGAGGAAGGAGATCCCGTCGCGCAAGCGGTCGACCCTCATGCGCACGGGAACTCCCGGGCGGCCCGGCCTCAGGAACACCGAGTGCAGGGAGTGCACGAAGAAGCCGTCGGGCACTGTCTCCTGGGCGGCCGCGAGGGCCTGGGCCGCCACCAGGCCGCCGTACAGCCGACCGGGGTTGGTCTCGGTGTCGTTGTGCGCTGTATAGAGGTCGGGCGTGATCCGCTCGAGCCGCAGCATCGCGGCGACACGACGGAAGACGCGCGGGTCTCCGCCTTCCGGCTCCTGACGGGGAAAGGACGAGGCCGTGGAATGATCGGCCCCTTCGATCAGGCTCACGCGGAATCACCCGTCGTCTCGTGTGTCGGTTTCCTGTCTCGTGGCGTTTCAGCTCGCTCGGCCCCCCGGCCGAGTACCTCACGCGCCACAATGGCCTGTTGGATCTCGGCCGACCCCTGGGTCACCTCGAAGAACTTGCTCTCCCTGAAGAGTCGTTCGACGATCAGTTCTTTGGTCCACCCGTAGGCACCGCAGACCTGAAGCGCCGACGAAGTCGCCTCGTGGGCGGTGCGTCCGGCCACCAGCCGAGCCGATGCCGCCTCCTTGGCCACCGGCTGTCCTTCGTCGACCATGGTGGCCACGGACCGCACAAGAGCCCGGGCCGCCAGGACCCCCGCCTGCATGTCCGCGAGGTGTCGTTGGACTCCGCCGAATTTTCGACCGATGGCCACCCCACGGTGAGTCCGCGTCAGGGCGTACTCGGTTGCCTCGTCGAGAGCACGCTGGGCGATCCCGACACACACCGCGGCCGCGCGGACTTTGCCCTGGGCCTCTCCCGCCAGCATCACCTGGAAGCCGTTCCGCGGTTCGCCGACCACGTGTTCCGCAGGTACACGGACGTCATCCAGGTACAGCGGCCGCGGCTCACTTCCCCCGAGCCCCAGGACCTCGACGGGTGCCCCCACCGACCACCCCGGAGTTCCGGCCTCGACCAGGAACGCCCCCACCCGGTCATCGGGTGTGCGGGCAAAAACGAGGGCCACCGCGCACACACCCGCGTAGGAGATGAACTGCTTGTCTCCGCTCAGAATCCAGGTGTCCCCCTCCCGCCGCGCCCGGGTCCGCAGTTGCCGGGGGTCCGATCCGGTCTGGGGTTCCGTGAACGCCCAAGCGGCGACGGCCTACCCGGCCACCAGGCGGGGCAGCCACTTGCGCCGGGCCGCGTCCGTTCCCAGGCGTAGGAGCGCGTCGGCGACCTGGACGGTCGTTCCCGGGTACAAGCCCGCTATGGCTCCGGCCCGGGCGAGTTCCTCCACCGCGGCAGCGAAGGAGCTGAACCTACCTGCGGACCCGCCCCACTCCTCCGGGAAGAGGAACCCGACGATCCCCAGTTCCCGCAGCTGGGCCCACAGCTCGGGCGAGAAGCGCTGACCGCGGTCGATCGGGGCGATCAGCGGCTCTATCAAGCGCTCCGCGCGGGCGCGGACGGCCCGCCGCAACTCCTCGTCCTCACCCTGCTGCGACATGCGTGAGCCTTCCTCGTACGAGTTCAACCGGACCATCCGCGGCGCCCTCCCTGGGCCCGCCACTGTTCCAGGGCTGCCTTCTCGGCCGCGAGTGCCTCGGGCACGGACCGGTCGACGTTGTCATCGTGCAGCGCCCGTACGGCCCCTACGAGATCCTGGTTCGCCGCGGCCACCGACCTCGCCATCTCGACGGCTCGCTCGACCAGCAGATCCGCCTCGACGATCTCCGAGAGGAGTCCCGCACGCAGTGCGGCCTCGGCGTCCAGGCGCAGCCCGGCAAGGCTCATCGCCTTGGCCGTGCGAACTCCGACGACGTGTCCGAGTCGCGCGGTCATTCCACCGCCGGGAAAGGCGCCGACCGACACATGGGTGTCACCGAACAGTGCCGCCGGACTGCCGATCAGCCAGTCGCAGCCCAGTGCGAGCTCGAACCCGCCGGTGAAGGCCGGTCCGTTGACGGCGCCGATGACCGGTTTGGCCAGACGGCCCACCCGGTCGATCAGGGCGGCCGGGGCCCGCCTGTCGGCGGTGGCAGCGGAGTACGCCTTCAGGTCCAGGCCCGCGCAGAAGGCCGTGCCGCGACCGGTGATCACGGCGGCACGCAGGCCATCGTCCTCGGAGAAGCGGGTCAGGGCCGCGTCCAGTTCTTCGACGAGCCCGGGCGAGAGCGCGTTGCGGGAGCCGGGCCGGTTGAGCGTCAGCACCAGCACGCCGGCGTCCGTACCGACCTCGAGCAGGGCCTGTTCACCGTCCGGCTGTGTCGTCAAAGCTGCCGCCCCTCGTCGCATGAAGCCTCCGCTTGCCGGCGGCTCACCCTCACCAGCACTTCCTTACAGTGCATTTAGTTATCTTATTATGCCACGTACTCGAACAGCGACGGGTGACCTGAGGCATCCGAGGTGTACGACCTTTCGCCCGAGCTGGTGAAGACGCACACGACGCGGTCCGCCCGGTGCGGCTCAACCGTCCGGAGCAGCTCAACTCCCCCAGCGAGGAGCTCCATACAGACCTATCGGAGGTGGGGGTGAGGGAGCGGTCCAGCAGGATGCCGCTGTTCGCGAGGAGAACATCACCGAAGCGCGGCAGATCATCACCTCCATGGCGCACTGTCCGGCACCTGTGGTGGCCGCAGCCAGCAGCCCCGCGGTCGGGCTCGGACGCAGCCTCACCCTGCTGAGTGACCTGATGTCGGTCGCCTAGGACGCGCACTTCGCGGATCCGCACGTGCGGGTCGGCCTGGTCGCCGGCGAAGGCGGTGCCCTGGCCCTGCCTCTACCGGCCGCCCCCGCCCGGGTCAAGGAGACGCTGCTCCTCGGTCAGCGTGTGGACGCTCACGACGGCGTGCAGCTCGGCATCGCCGACCGAGCCGTGCCGCAGGACGAGTTGCTCGCCGAGGCCATGTCTCGCACAACGAATCGCGTAGCTGCCCGCACAAGCGCAGCGTGACACCAAGCGCACCGTCAATCTGATCTCGAGGCGGCGATGTCCACCGTGATGGAGCCCGGAATCCTCGCGGAGCGCGCAAGCGTGCGCTAGCCGGAGCATGTCGCTCTCGTCAAGAAGCTCACCTCACGGCACAGCTGAAGACATCCCGCGAGGTGGCCGCCGGGCTCCGTCCACGGCCTACGGATCAGTCGCGCCGGTCCGGGTAGTCCGTGGAGAGCGCCACGCCCTGCCAGTCCTTCAACTCCCGCTCCATACCTTCGAGTTTGTTGCGAACGGCCGCGACCGCGTCGCTGCCCAGCGGGAGCCGGCGGGGCGGCGCGGCCGATTCCACGGCCGCGATGATCGCGGCAGCCGCCCGGCCGGGGTCGCCTTGCTGCTCCCCGTCAAGCCTGCTCATCGTGCTGTCACCCGCCTCGGCGAGAGCCGCGTAGACGGACAGGCGCTCGGCAGCCCGGCGCAGCCCCTTTCCCGCCCAGTCGGTACGGAAGGCGCCGGGCTCGATGAGGGTGACGGGAATCCCGAACGACCTCAGCTCGTGCTGCAACGCTTCGGAGAGCCCTTCCAGGGCGAACTTCGAAGCGTTGTACAGGCCAAGTCCGGCCTGGCCACTGAAGCCGGCAATGGAGCTGACGTTGACGATGTGTCCGTCACCACGCTCGCGGAAGTGGGGCAGCAGAGCACGGATCAGATGGAGGGGGCCGAAGAAGTTGGTCTCCATCTGGTGCCGCAGTTCTTCTTCGCTCACCTCCTCGACCGCGCCGAGCAATCCGTAGCCCGCGTTGTTGACCAGAATGTCGAGATGCCCGGCCCTCCTGACGGCCTCGGAGGCCCGCTGCGAGACGATCTGCGGGCCGTCGGTGACGTCGAGCAGGACCGCGAAGGAGCGTCCGGGGGCGCGTTGTTCGAAGCTCGCCGCCTGCGCCTCGTCGCGGAGTGTTCCCACCACGACGTCCCCTCGGCCGAGTGCCGCCTCGGCGAGGGCGCGGCCGAGCCCTCCGGACACCCCGGTGATCAGCCAGTGACGTGTCATTCGTTGTTCACCCATCTACGAGTCGTTGAAGCGGACAGAGGTGTCGTTGCCGATGCGCGAACCGGCGCCGCTATGTGCCGAAGGGGCGGAACTCCTCCTCTTCCCACCAGGGGTAGAGGGGTGGCATGTCCTTGCTGACCCGCCCCGGGAACGCCGGAGGCCGCTTGGCGAGGAACGACTCGATCCCCTCGGTGGGATCGGGGCCGCCGCCGATCTGGCTCATGATCCGCGAATCGAGTCGATGCGCTGTCATCGGATGGCCCTCGCCGAGCATGCGCCACATCATCTGCCGAGCCAGCGCGACGGAGACGGGTGCGGTGTTGTCGGCTATCTCGCGGGCAAGGTCGTACGTCGCGGGCAGGAGTTCTTCCGGCGGGTGGACCGAGCGGACAAGTCCCGCTGCCAGCGCCTCCTGAGGGCCGAAGACGCGGCCGGTCGCCACCCACTCCATGGCGGTCTGCATTCCCACGGCCCGCGGCAGGAACCAGCTCGCGGCCGACTCGGGGACGATGCCGCGCCGCGCGAAGACGAAGCCGAACTTGGCTGAGGACGAGGCCAGTCGGATGTCCATGGGCAAGGTCATGCTCGCCCCGACCCCCACCGCGGGTCCGTTGATCGCTCCGATGACCGGCCTGGTGCTGGAGTACAGCCGAAGCGCCACCAGGCCACCGATGTCCCGGTGCCGGGCCCCGGCCTCGCGGTGATCGAAGGAGGATCCGCCGGAGCTGACGTCGGCGCCGGCGCAGAACCCCCGGCCGGCCCCCGTGAAGACGATGACGCGCGTGTCGTCGTCGCCCTCCGCCGCGTCCAGCACGTCGAGAAGGTCGTGCATCATCTGCGGGTTGAAGGCGTTCAGCTTCTCGGGGCGATCGAGGGTGACGGTGAGGATCCCCTCCGCCGTCCCGGCACGCAGAGTCTCGTACTCCCGGTCCGGCATGGGCCGCCCTCCGTCGCTCCATCAACCCCACAAATAGCTATACTATTAAACTGTACACGCTGCCACTCGTGGGAACCAGGGCGAGCCGCGGAGGGCGCACCGACCCCGCGGGTCACATGCCTCCGGTGAGCATCAACGTGTCCCCGGTCAGGTACGAGAGATCGTCCGACATGAGTGAGACGACCGCACGGCCGATGTCCGTCTCGCAGTCGCCGACCCGACGCAACGCGAGCGAGTTCCGCATCGCGTCGAAGCGTTCCGGGTTCTTCTGCGAGAACTCCACGGAGGCCGGCGACATGGCCACCGGCACGACCACGTTGACGCGGATGCCGTAGCGCCCCCACTCACGTGCGGCGACCCGGGAAAGTCCGCGGATCGCTTCCTTCGCCATGGCGTAGGCGCCGAAGGTGGCGTTGCCGTACACCGCGGTGCTCGAGCCGAAGTTGACGATCGAGCCACCGCCGGCGGCCCGCAGGTGCGGCAGCGCCGCCTGCATTGCGTACAGGGTGCCCATCGCGCCGGAGCGCCAGGAGAGTTCGACGTCGGCGTCGGTGACCTCCTCGAGCAGCTGCTGGTCGCTGGAGACGGCATTGTTCACCAGGCCGTGCAGGCTCCCGAACTGCTCCACCGTCTCCGAGACCATGCGGTCCACCTGGGACCGGTCGGTGACATCACACGCCAGGGACAGCGCTGCTCCCCCGGCCGATTCGATCTCGTCGACGACGAGGTCGCACTTCGCTTTCGTCCGTCCCGCGAGGACGACCTGCGCCCCTTCCTTCGCCAGCGCGAGGGCGATTCCCCGGCCGATGCCCTGCCCGGCGCCCGTGACCAGCACGACCTGCCCGGTAAGTCGCTTTCCCGTCATATCCACTGTGCTCCGCTTCCGTTTTCAGGTGAGTGAGATGTTCACGTCCCGCCGGTGCGCGTGAAGCAGCACCGGTCTCAGATCTGCAGGGGTGCCTGGTCGGGTACCTCGAGGTGCGGCAGGACCTCGGACTCGAAGAGCCGCAGACTGGCCCACGCCTTCTTCGGCTCGGTCCCGCCGAAGAGCGGCCGCAGGATCAGATGTCCCTCCGGTCCGAGCTCACGCCCGATGGCGACGCAGCGCTCGGGGGTGACGATCTCGTAGGCACCTCCGGCCCGCAGTTCGTCGACAGATGCGATCGGCGGGTACCAGTCACTCTTCCCCTGCGCGGAGTCCGCGATCCACCTGGCGTACGTGTTCGCGGCGTGCAGAAGATTGGGGCCGACCTCCGCCCATGCCGCGTCGGGATCGTGGGTGACGTACAGGAACGTCGGGCCGCGAGGGACCCATGGCCCCGGGTCGTTCCCCAGCTTCAGGCATTCGTCCCGGTAGTACTCCCAGGCTTGCGGCTCCGCGGGATCGAACCCGTCGCCGAGGTGGGCGGCGCGCCGGGAGGGGGCCTCGGCCGCCCCTCCCATGATGATCGGGGGTCGGGGCTCTTGGGCAGGGCGGGGGGTGACCGTGACGGTGGTGCCGCGGAAGTCGAACGGCTCGCCCGTCCAGGCGTTCTTGCAGACCTCCACGGCTTCGAGGAGTCGGCGGCGCCGCTCCCCCAGGCCGACCTGGAACATGTCGAATTCCTGCTGCCGGTAGCCCGCGGCGAACACCGGGCTCATCCGGCCCCCGCTGAGCAGGTCGGCCACCGCGATGTCCTCGGCGAGGCGGATCGGGTGGTAGAGCGGAGTGAGCAGGATGGGCCGGAACCGCATCCGCGAGGTGCGCCCGGCTGCGGCGGACGAGGCGATCAGCGGCGAAGGCAGGTAGCGGTCCTCGGCGGCGTGGTGCTCGCCGAAATAGGTCATGTCGAAGCCGAGCCGGTCGGCCCACTCGCAGATGTCGAGCATCGTCGCTGCGAGTTCGGCCGAGCCGGCGGAGACGAAGTCGGGGCGGCGGAGGTCGAAGGACAGGCGTAGTCGGGGCATGTGTTGCTCCTCACGAATTGGTAAGGGCGTGTGCCGCGGGGGAAAGGGAATCGGCTCAGCGCGCGGACGGCGCGTCGGCTGTGCCGACGACCAGGGGCAGGCTTGTCATGCGGATGGCTACCGACACCTCGTGCGTGAGGTCGGACAGGTCGCCGAGGTGGTAGTCCGCGATGCGCCGATGCCATTCCTCTGTGAGGACGCGGAGCTCCATGTGGGCCAGCAGCGCACCGGCGCATCGATGTGGTCCGCCGCCACCGAACCCGAGGTGACGCGGGGGGTGACGGTCCGGATCGACCTGCGCCGGTGCCGGGAACACATCGGGGTCGGCGTTCGCCGCGGCCAGGAGCAGCAGCAGCCGGTCGCCCTCCTTCCACGGGATTCCGTGAACCTCGCGGTCGGCCCGAACGGTCCGGGACACCATCGGGATCGCCGGGAAGTGCCGCACCGCCTCGTCGACCAGGCCGCGGACCATCTCCGGTGTGTCCGTGATGCGTTGGCGCATCTCCGGCTGCCCTGCGAGCCACTGGAACAGGAACGCCATGGTCGACGCGGTCGTGCCCAGCGACGTGCCGAGCAGGGTGTGGCACAGCTGCAGCACCTCCTCGTCGCTGAGCGGCCTGCCGTCGACGGTCTGGGCCAGCAGATAGCTCGGGACGTCGTCGGCGGGCCGGCGGCGACGTTCGGCCACCACTTCCTCGAACATGCTCCGCACGTCGGACACGGCCGCGGCGAGAAGTGTGCCGTCGGGGTCGTTGCTGGCGTTGAGCTTGCCCGGAAGCAACCGGGTGGCGATGATCTCGTCGGCGCGGGAGAGCGGCAGTCCCATCTGCTCGAGGAAGACCTCTGCCGGGATGCGCAGTGCCACGTCGGCCATGAAGTCGCAGGCCCCCCGCTCGGCGACCTCGTCCGCGATCGCCGCGACCGAGGCCCTGGCCCGCGGCTCGAGTCTGCGTACCGCGGCGGGCGACAGGAGCGGCGCGATCAACCGCCGGATCTTGGCGTGCTCGGGCGGATCGAGGTTCGCCGGGCTCTGGAAGACCGGAGGCGGATTCCGGTAGAAGGTGAACGTCTCCCGGTTCGAGTAACCGGCCGGGTCCTGGCTGATCTCCCTGCACAGTTCGTGCCGGGAAACGACCCAGAAGCCGCGTGCCGCCGTGCTGTAGAAGATGTCGCCGATCTGCTGTGCCGTGCGGATGGTGCCGAGCGGGTCGTCCTTGAAGACGGGATCGCATTCCGGGTCGAAGTCCACGACGGGTACACCGGCGTTGCGTGCCCGTGCCTCCGCGTCCGCCGACGTCACGGTTCCTTGGCTCACTTGACCTCCTGGGACACGGGCGCGACCAGGGGTGGCAGCCCGCCGTCGGACAGGGCTCCGGCGTGGTCGACGAGCATCGCCGCGTCCGCCGGGTCGGTGAAGATGCAGAAACGGCGCTCGTCGAGGGCGCGTCGCAGCACGTCGTCCGCCATCGCCCGCGGATCTGCCCCGAACCGGTCGAGGTACGCGCGGCTCGCTCGTGCCAGGTCCTCCGGAACCGACACACTGCCGTAGTCGGCAGGGCGGTGGCGGACCGCGTCCGCCATGCCGGACCGGATCGCGCCGGGCAGCACGACCGAGACATCGACCCCTGAGCCGACCTCGCGCAGATCGTGCTGCAAGGACTCCGCGACGGCCACCACGGCATGCTTGCTGGACACGTAGGGCGCGAGCGACGGCAGCGTGGTCGTGGCGCTGTTCGACGCGGTGATCACGACATGACCGGCACCCGCCTCCAGCAGGGCCGGAACGAAGGCCTGGATCCCGTGGACGACGCCGAAGACGTTGACGTCGTAGACCCAGCGCCAGTCCGCGACCGACAGCTCCCACGCTCGTCCCCGTAACGAGACCCCCGCGTTCAGACACACCACGTCCACCCGACCGAACCGTTCGAGGGTGCGCGCGGACAACTCCAGTACTGACTCCGACTTGGTGACATCGGTGCGGACAGCGAGGACGTCCGCACCCTCCGCGAGCAGGCGCTTCTCCGCCGACGTCAGCGCGTCGCCGTCGATATCGGCGATCACCACGCTCATCCCTCTGGCAACGAGGCTGGAGACCAGCCCGAAACCGAGACCACTCGCGGCCCCGGTCACCACGGCGACTTCTCTGTCTGTCATGCCGACCCCCAAGGTCTGCATCGACTTGTTGGGCGTCCAACAAGGAATTGGACGCCCAACAAGTAACATGGCTTCATGGTGACGTCAATCACTCGGACGCCGAGACGTACACAGGCCCAGCGCCGCGACACCGCCCGTGCCGCCATCATCGAAACCGCGATCCGGCTGCTCGCCGACGGCGGGTACGCGAACATGACGCTGGCCGACCTGGGAGAACGCGCCGGGTACAGCAGAAGCCTGGCCACGCACTACTTCGGCTCCAAGCCGAAGCTGCTCGCGGCCGTCGTCCAGCACGTACTGGACCAGAATCCGTCGGCGCGACTCGACGAGTCACTCCGCGGATTCGCGCGGATCGAGGCCGAGGTGGCCGCGGTGCTCGACGGACTCGAGGAGAGTCCGCACATGGCCCGCGCGTACATCGTCATCACCTTCGAGGCGATCACCTCGTTGCCGGAGCTGCGACCGGTGGTCCACGAGCAGAACGTGGCGTTCCGCCGCCGGATCGAGTCCGCGCTGCGAGAGGGCAAGGCGCTCGGCACCGTCCGCCCGGATGTCGACGCCGCCTCCGCAAGCATCGCGGTCATGGCCATGGTCCGGGGAATCGCCTGGGAGTGGTTCACCGACAGCTCACTCGACCTTGCCGCCTGCCGCCGGGCCCTACTGAGCCAGGTGACCGCACTGTGCGCCTCCACAAGCGACCGATAACGGAACACAGGCCGAATCGCCCCCTGACCCTCACCGTGAGGGCCCGGGGGCGATTTTTATGCCAGCGGCGCGCGTAAGGCCCAGATCAGCAGGGTGTCAACAACGTTGACTTTTGATGCTACAGTCAACAACGTTGACACCAAGCGGAGGGCATCGGGACACATGCGAACGAACGCACATGCGGAGAACAGGAAACGACTGCGCAACACAGCCCTGGCAGGACTCGGTGGGCTGATCGCCGTCCTCGCGTTCCTGTTCGCGTACGGAGGCGCCTTCGGGCAGCCGAAACCGCACGACCTGGAGATCGCCGTCGTGGACGCGCCCTCCGTGGTCCAGACCCTGCAGGACGTCGACGGCGTGACGGTCACCCAGCTTCCCGATTGGGGCGCCGCTGAGGACCAGGTGGCTCACAACGAAATCAATGGCGCCATGACCGTCGGTGCGGGCGGTGACGTGAACGTGGCCGTTGCCGGCGGCGGCGGACGCAGTGTGGCCTCGGCCGTCACCGACCTGGCCACACCGATCGCCGACGCATCCGGCGGCAGCGTCCACGTCGACGACCTCGCCCCGCTGTCCAGCGAGAACCCGAACGGCACCTTCGAGTTCTACGGCATCATCTTCCTGGGGATCGGAGCCTCACTGGGCGCCACCGTCTTCGGCCGCACGCTCGGCCCCGTACAGGGACTGCGCGGCTTCACCGAACGCCTGGTGACGACAGCCGTCTACACCGCGGCGGCCGCCGCTCTCGTCACGTACGTGCTCGACGGCCACCTCGGCGCTCTCGCCGGCCACCCCTGGGGGCTCTTCCTCACTCTGTGGGCCTTCACGGCGACGGTGTGCCTCGCCCTGTCCGGCATCAACGCCCGCTTCGGCATGGCCCCCGGAATCATCGCGACCCTGGGCTTCGTCCTGCTCGGCAACAGCTCCGCCGGCGGCGCGGTCCCGCCCGCTCTGCTCAATGGCTTCTACGCTGCACTGACCCCCGTACTCCCGCACGGCGCGGCACTCTCCGCACTCCGTGGTGTGCAGTACTTCGACGGTCACGGCGTAACAGCCGGACTGGTGTGTCTGGCGGTGTGGGCAGCCGGCGGCATCCTCCTGCTGGCCAGGGCGGCACACAGGGCCGCTCGTTCGGCACGGCACAAGCGCGTCCCCGAGGAGGCCGGAGCCACGCCCTCTGCCGAGGACGCCGATGCCGCGACCGCGGCGCTCGCTACAGTACGAGGGTGACTCGCAGCGACACTTCCCGCACCGCCCGCACCGCCGCGGGTGGACAGGCCACCAGGGAACGCATTCTGGCCGCAGCCGCCGAGCTGTTCGAGCGGGACGGATTCTCTCGCGCCACCGTGCGCGCGATCGCCGCCGAGGCCGATGCCGATCCGGCCCTGGTGGTCCGCTACTTCGGCTCCAAGGAACGGCTCTTCGCCGCCGTCCGTCTACCGCACTTCAGGATGCCGGACGGCACGCTGAACGACACCGCCGCCCTCACCCGGCTGCTCGTCACCCTCGCCGATGACCAGTTGAGCCGCCTCGTGGACCTCACCTCCCTGCCCGAGAGCGGGAGCAGCGAGGCGGTGGAACGGGTGCGGGACGACCTCGACGCCTTCGTCGTGCAGCCCGTGATGAATGCCTTCGCCATCCCGGAAGCGGGGCGAGCCCGCGTAGAGGCGCTGATCGGCGCGGTCATCGGCACGGTGCTGCTGCGGCGCCGCCTCACGACACGAGCGCTCTCCACCCTTGACCGGAACGCACTGATCAACCTGCTCGCCCCGGTGACCGAGAGCCTCATCGCGCAGTCCGATTGAGCAGACCCGCGGATAGCCGCCAGACCGGCCGGGACGGGGACGTGCCCCATGCCGGTTCGTCCCCCTCCGACCGGGTGCGCTTGCCGCACATCGGGGCGGATGAGCAGGCCCACCCGCTCTGGCGCCATCCGCAGCACAATCCCCGGGGTCAAGAACCTTTGGCCACGACATGCCTGCCGCCATCGCCAGCCGCAGCGGAGGCGCCGTCGGCCAGGCCGTCGTCACCATCGCTCCCGGGAGCGAATCCGGGCGGCCCGATCCCCGCATTCCTGAATCAGCGCAGCCCCGGCACCAGAAGCACCTTGCAGGCGTCCCCGGTCAAGAGCTCCATGGCCTCGTCGACCTGATCCAGGGGCAGTCGGTGTGTGATCAGCCAGTCCAGGTCCAGGCGGCCGGAGTTCAGCAGGAGCATGGTCTGCTCCCAGGTTTCCCACAGGCGGCGGCCGAAGATCCCGCGCAGTGTGATGCCGCGCTTGTTGATCTGGGCAGCCACGTCGATCGGCACCGGCCGGCCCGGGTGTCCCACGGTCACGACCGTGCCCTCCCGACGCACCGCGTCGAAGAGGGGCGGGAGCGCGGCGGCCGCTCCCGAGCATTCGAAGGCCACGTCGGCGCCGCCTCGGTGACCGCTCAGTTCGCGGCTGCGCTCGGTGACACCATCGCCCGGCTCCATGGCGATCACACCGAGCCGTTCGGCCGCGGCGCGGCGGAAGGGGTTCGGCTCGATCACGATCACGTAGGCGGCGCCCATGAGCGAGGCCAGGCGGGCGACGACCATGCCGACCGGTCCGGCTCCGCTGACCAGAACGCCGCGACCCGCCACCGAATACTCGGCCCGCTGGATGGCGTGGATCGCGACACCGGCCGACTCCAGCAGTGCGCCGGTCTCCAGGTCGACACTGTCGGGAAGGGGGACGCAGATGCTGTCGGGCACGGCGACGCGCTCGGCGAAGACACCGTCGAAGTGCATGCCGAGGATGTGCGTGTGCTCGCAGGTGTGAGCGTCCCCGGTGCGGCACGCGAAGCACTGGCCGCACGGCAGGTGGCTCTCCAGCGCGACGCGGTCCCCCACGCTCAGGTTCCCCACCCCGGCCCCCACCTCGACGACGGTGCCCGCCGCCTCGTGCCCCAGCACGACGGGAAGCCCGAGGTTGAACGCCTGGGCGGCCGGTGACCACGCGTAGCACTCGCGGTCCGTGCCGCACAGTGAGGCCGCCGCGATCTCGACGACCACCTGGCCGGCGCCCGCCCTGGGCTCGGGCGCGTCGGTGACGTACTCGACTCCCTTGGCTGCCGCTGCCTTGACGACTGCTCGCATGAGTTCGTACTCCTTCAATTCGCGTGTGAGGGTGGAGTGTTGGGCCTGCGGCTCGTGGGCGCGTCAGGCCGGGGTAGGTGTCTGCGCGAAGCGGTTGAGCCGTGCGCTGTTCCAGCTCGTTCAGCAGCGAAGGGTCCTCGCCGTTGAGCACCTGGGCGGGCACGGCCAGTTCGGCCCAGCCGTGCGCGATGGCGTCGGCGATCTGCGCGGCCGTGGTGCTGGAAGCCGACGCACTGACGGCCAGCACCGGCCCGGTGGCCGACTGGGGGGCGGTGGCGGTGGCAGGTCGGGATCGTCCGGTGGCCGTGCGTGCGAGCGCGGCCATCACACCGCCGGAGCCGACCACGAGTGCCGGTCCCTGGCGGGCGGTGTCCTCCCGCAGGGCCCGCGCGAGGGCGTCGAGGTGTCCTTCCTCGACGGCGTCCACGACGAAGGCCGCCCGGCCGGAGCGGCGCAGGGCCGCCCACTGTTCGCGGAAGGAACCATCGGCGAGGGCGGGGAGGTGGATGGCCTCGGGGACCTCGCCGGTCCGCAGCTGGGCGGCGATCACCTGCCGCAGGTCGGCCTCGTCCATCGGGGTCGATGGATGGCGGGCCATGACGGGGTGCCGGTCGAGGCGGTGCACACCGCCTGCGTAGACGGCGAAGTGGTTGCTGAACGCGGTGTAGCGGCCGAAGTCCGGCACGGCGGCACAGGAACGGCCGCAGATCCACCTAGACCTACTGGTCCTCGGCTGCGGCGGGCTGTCCATCGACCACGGCGTCACCTACTTCGACCCCGCCGAGGTCGAAGTGCGTCGCACCCTCGTGGACCTCGCCGACCGGATCGTGGTCGCCGCCGATCACACCAAGTTCGGCCGCAAGAAGGCGATGGCCCTCGGCGACCTGTCGATCGTCGACGTCCTCGTCACCGACGAGCTGCCCCCCGCCGAGCTTCGCCCTGCATTCGTGGACATCGTGGTCGCTCCGTAGCGCTCGACCGGCGCTCGGTTCGGGCACCCGGACCAGGAACTCTCCCGCCACTGCCTCAGCGAGATGCTCCTGGGCGTCGCACTCCCCACGCTGATCACTGACCTGGGCATCACCCCGGCCACCGGCCAGTGGCTCACCACGGGATACCTGCTGACGCCGGCGGTTCTCTTCCCGGCCACCGGGTTCCTGATGCAGCGGTTCCACCTGCGAACCATCTTCCTGAGCGCGCTGACGTTGTTCACCGTCGGGACGGCGGTCGCCGCCATCGCACCGGATTCGGTGTCCTGTTCGCCGCCCGCATCGTCCAGGCCGCCGGCAGCGCGGTCTTCCTGCCGCTGCTGATGACCACGACCATGCGCCTGGTCCCGGCTGGTCGCCGCGGGCAGATCATGGCGCTCGTGCCGGCTGCGGCGCCGGCAGTCGGCCCGGCCCTGTCCGGTCTCATCCTGTCCGGGCTGAGCTGGCGGTGGCTGTTCATCTTCATGCTCCCGGTCGCCCTCATCGCGCTCGCGCTCGGGGCCTGGAAGCTCCGGAACATCACCACCCCGGAGCCGGTAGCCCTCGACGTGGCGTCGCTGGCGCTGTCCGTCATCGGGTTCGGCGGGCTGGTGCACGGGCTGGCGTCGATCGGCGAGTCGGTGTCCGGTCACGCGCCCGTCGCGCCGTACATACCGATCGCCATCGGCCTGGCCGGCCTGGCGGCGTTCGTCCTCCGCCAGGTGCGGATGCAGCGACGTGGGGCCGCGTTCCTGGACGTGCGCATCTTCGCCACCAAGCCGTTCACCGTGCCGCTGCTGGTGTCGGCCGCCGTCGCCCTGGTCGCCTTCGGCTCGCAGATCGTGCTGCCGCTCGTGCTGACCGGGCGCCTACCTGGTCATGAACGCCGGGCAGGCCATGGTGTGGCCGACACCGAGCCGGGTCGGCGCGTACTCGTACGACGACGGGGCGGGTGTGGAGGAGCTGGACGATGCGCTCATGGCCGGGTCCTGGTGTGCGGTAGGGGACGGGGGTGTGGGGTTGGGCTTCTCGTTGTGACGGGCTGCCTCGGCGTCCGGCTGGGTTGTGCCCGCGCTCACATCATGGAGACGACGACTTTGCCGGCCTTCGCGCGGCCCTTCTCGACGTACTCCATGGCCTGGAGGGTCTGATCGAACGGGAAGACGCGGTCGACGACGGGGCGGATCTTCCCGGCGTCGATGAGGGGGGTGAGTTCGCGCAGTTGGTCGCCGCTGGCCTTCATGAACAGGAACGAGTACGTCACACCGTGGCGCTTCGCGTCGCGCCGGGTCTTGAAGCTGAGGGCGGTCATGGCCAGGCGGAGGAACGGATTCAGGCCGAGTTCACGGGCGAAGGCCGGGTCCGGCGGGCCCGCGACGCTGATGGCCGTGCCGCCGGGCTTGAGTACGCGCAGGGATTTGGCGAGGTTTTCGCCGCCGAGGCTGTCCAGGACGACGTCGTAGCCGTCGAGGATCTCTTCGAAGTCCTGGGTGCGGTAGTCGACGACGATGTCGGCGCCGAGGTCCTTGGCCAGGTCGACCTTGGCGGTGCTCACGGTGGTGGCCACGTGGGCGCCCAGCGCCTTGGCCAGCTGGACGGCGATGGAGCCCAGGCCGCCGGCGCCCGCGTGGATGAGGACCTTCTGGCCGGGCTGCACGTGTGCCCGCTCGACCAGGGCCTGCCAGGCGGTCAGCGCGACCAGGGGGAGGGACGCGGCCTCGGTCATGGTGAGGGTGGCAGGTTTGGGTGCCAGGTCGTCCTGGTGGACAGCGATGAGTTCGGCGAAGGTGCCGATGCTGTCCTTGTCGGGCCGGGCGTAGACCTCGTCGCCCACCGCGAAGCGGGTGACGGACCCGCCGACCTGGACCACCGTCCCGGCGAGGTCGTTGCCCAGAACGAGCGGGAGACGGTAGGGCAGGAACGCCTTGAAGTCCCCATTGCGGAGCCTGAGGTCCAGCGGGTTGACGCCCGCCGCGTGGATCTTGACCAGGACGTCGTCGGCACCTACCTGGGGGGTGGGCATGTCGGCGGCGCGCATTCCGGCTTGGCCGCCGTACTTCTCGACCATGAAAGCCTTCATCGTTGTCTCCGTTCCGTTTCCCGTCCGTGAGAGGGCGGGGGTTCCGCTCGCCCCGGGCTTATCCCAGTACGAGACAGTTTGTGCTGTTTTCTGGCTGCGGGGTGGGCGCATCGCGTCCTCAGCCGCGCCCCCCATCAGGCCACCGGGGTGACCGGGGTGGTGATCCGGTCGGCGGCGCCTCCCTGGAGGCGGTCCAGGGAGGCGGTGATCCCCTCGTGGGGCACGCCGAGCGGTACCGCGCTGACCTCGGCCAGGCGGGTGTACTGCACGTCGGTCAGCCGGACGTCGAGGGCACCGAGGTAGCTGTCGAGCTGGGAGAGGCTGCGCGGGCCGATGATCGGGACGAGCGTGGCCACGGAACGGTCGGCGCGCTCGCGCACCCAGGCCACCGCCACCTGGGCGGGCGTCACGCCGGTCTCTTCGGCGATGGCCAGGACCGTGTCGACGACGGCGGTCTTCTGGTCGGTGCTCTCGGTGTGGATGACCGCGCCCAGGTCGCTCAGGCGCCCTTCGGCGGAGCTGCGGTATTTGCCGGTGAGCAGTCCGCCGCCGAGCGGGGACCACAGGGCGGCGCCGAGTCCGAGGCTCTCGGCCATGGGCAGGAGTTCGCGGTCGGCGGTGCGTTCGACGAGGCTGTACTCGTGCTGGATGCCCACGATCGGGGCCCAGTCCTTCAGGTCCGCGAGGGTTACCGCGCGCGAGACGCGCCAGGCGGGGAAGTTGGACAGCGCGGCGTGGTGGATCTTGCCGGCGCTCACCAGGTCGTCGAGTCCGCGCAGGAGCTCCTCCATCGGAGTGAGCTCGTCGGGGAAGTGCACCCACAGCAGGTCGATGTAGTCGGTGCCCAGGCGCTTCAGGCTGGCCTCGACCGAGGCGACCATGTTCTTGCGGCTGTTGCCGGTCTTGGAGATGTCCGGCTGCGGGGCGGCGCCGAGGGCGAACTTCGTGGCCAGGACGAAGTGGTCGCGGTCGGCGGAGATCAGCTTTCCGGTCAGCTCCTCCGACTCCCCGAACTGGTAACCGTCAGCGCTGTCGAGGAAGGTTCCGCCGGCCTCCGCGAACCGGTCGAAGATCCGGCGTGCCTCGTCCGGCTCGGCTCCGGCACCCCAGCCGGTGCCGAAGTTCGCGGTTCCGAGCGCGTACTCGGACACGCGAAGTCCGGTCCGGTGTCCGAAGGTCGTGTAACGCATCAGGTGTCCTTACGAGAGGGAGGGGAGGGAGGAGGCGGGGGTGCGCCGCGATGACGGCGGGAGAGAATCAGGCCGCTGTCGGCTGCGGCGTGGCGGCCAGGCTCTGCTTGACCTGCTGGGTGAATGCGTCGGCGACGATCTCGGTCAGGCCCGTCTCGATGCCGTTGAGGGCCTGGGCTGCGACGTCCGCGGCTGCGGTCTTCTGATCGGCGGGGACGCCGGCGGCCATGTCGGTGTCCATGTAGCCGACGTGCAGCGCCGAGACGGCGATGCCGCGAGGCGCCAGTTCGTCGCGGGTGGCACCGGTCAGCGCCCAGGCGGCCGCCTTGGACGCGGCGTAGGAGCCGAGTCCGGCCGGGTGCACCCAGGACAGAACGGACAGGACGTTGAGTACGGCGCCGCCGCCGTTGCCCTCGATGACAGGGGCGAAGGCCCGGGTCGCGGCGAGCGGGCCGAAGAAGTTGGTCTCCATCTCCCGGCGCACCTCAGTCACGTCGCCTCCGATCAGCGTCGCGCCGGTGGAGATGCCCGCGTTGTTGATCAGCAGCGTCGCGTCGGAAGCGATACGGGCGGCCTCCCGTATCGATGCCTCGTCCGTGACGTCCAGCCGCAGCGGGATGACGCCCGGCACGTCGACCGTCTCGGGGCGTCGGGCCGCGCCGTACACCTTCGCGCCGCGCTCGACGAGCTGGGCCGCCAAGTGTCGTCCGAAGCCCCGGTTGGCGCCGGTGACGACCGCGACCGCGTTGTTGAGTTTCATGACTGCTCCCGATCCTGGTGGGCGGCCTGGGCCACCCGCACCAAATTAGATTACGCGTTCAATCTAAACACGCGGCTATGATAGATGCCAGTCGACATCCAAACGGGAGGTGGTCATGGGCCGCGTATCGCAGGCACAGGCGGAGGAAAATCGCAGGCGGGTGGTGGACACCGCGTCCCGGCTGTTCCGGGAGCAGGGTACGCAGGTCAGCGTCGCCGACCTGATGAAGGCGGCCGGTCTGACCCACGGTGCCTTCTACAAGCAGTTCGCCTCCAAGGAGGCGCTCGTCGACGAGGCCACCGCCCACGCCTTCGCCGAGCTCACCCAGCGCTACAGCGCCGGGCTTGATCGGCATGACGGGCAGCGCGACGCCGCCCAGCAGGCGCTGGTCGACACCTACCTCTCCGTTGAGCACCGCGACGACCCGGCCCACGGCTGCCCGGTCGCCGCGCTCGCCACCGACATCGCACGCCAAGGTGGGGGGAGCGAGGCTCGTCGCGTCTACGCCGAGGGGGTGGCCGACTTCGCCGATTTCCTCGCCAGTGACGACCAGGACGGCATCGTCCGCCTCTGCACCCTGTTCGGTGCGCTGGTCTTGTCCCGGGCCACCAACGGCTCCCCGCTCTCCGGGCAGATCCTCTCCGCCGCGCACGCAGCCTTGACGGAAGCAGGCTGATCAAGGGTGCGGTGCGGGCGCACATCGACCGCACTCGTGGGCGGCGAGGCACCTCCGGCCGGGCGGAGGCGGCGGGAGAAGGCCGCCGACGCCTGGCGCACCGGCTTCACCTCGCACCGGGCCTCGGTCAGTTCCGGGCGGCATGTCCGTGAAGCGGAAGTTGCGCAGCCGATGTCAACGTGTCAGCAGGACTGCTACCTGCTCCCGGATGTCGCGCAGGATCTCGTCGGCGCTTGCGGCGACGTTCACACTTGCCGCCATCGCGAGGAACGTCACGGCGGACACCACGCGCGCCGTTGTCGCCGCGTCCGCCTCGCCGGCCCGTGCGTCCCGGCATAGCGCGGCGGCCACGGCCTGCTCGGTCTGTCCGGCGATGGCGAGGGCCTCGCGGTGGTGGGGATCGGCGGGGTCGCCGAAGACCATCTCGCGCAGGTAGACGCGCCCGTTGTCGACCTGGGTCCGGTTGCATTCGACGACCGGCCGGACGATCGCCATCACAGCGTCCAGGGCATCCGGGATGTTCTCGGCGTCCGCCCTGCCTCGTTCGAGCGCTTCGGCATAGAGGGAGTTCTGTACGAGCAGGAGAAGCTCGCCCTTGGTCTTGGCGTAGAGGAAGAGCGTGCCGGTGCCGATGTCGGCCTTGTCGGCGATCTGCTGGGTGGTGACCTCGTCGACACGGCGTTCGGCGAACAGCTCGCGGGCTGCGGCGGTGATGCGGTCGAGCTTGAGCTGCTTGTTCCGCTCACGCCGACCTGCCGGCTGGGAAGGACGTGGCATGCGGGACACCTTTCGGGATTTTATTCTGACCGTACTCAGTTATGAGTACAGTCGTTACTGATGAGAATCAGAGGCGGCTTCCATCGTCCCACGACGACGCCGCCCGGTCCCCCCTGATCCACAGCGGACACCGGCGACCGATCCATGCTCGACATCGACATCAAGGACCACGCCTCCCATGAGCACGCCTTCCTCCCTCTGGCAGCCCTTCAAGCTCGGCCGTGTCGAGCTCCCGCACCGCCTCGCCATGGCGCCGCTGACCCGCAGCCGGGCGAACGCCGACGGCACGCCTGGCCCACTGGCAGCCACCTACTACGGTCAGCGCGCCTCCCTCGGGCTGGTCATCACCGAGGGCACGCAGCCCTCGGCCGACGGCCAGGGCTACCCGAACACGCCGGGCACCCACACTCCCGAGCAGATCGCGGGCTGGCGCGAGGTCGCCGACGCCGTGCACGCGGGCGGCGGGACACTGTTCATCCAGCTGATGCACGTCGGACGCATGTCCCACCCGGACAACACCCCGCACCACCGCCGGCCGGTCGCCCCCTCCGCGATCTCCGCCGACCAGGACATCTTCACCGCGACCGGCCCGAAGAGGACCCCGGTCCCGCGCGAGCTGAGCGTTCAGGACATCCAGACCACCATCGCGGACTTCCGACATGCCGCCGCCTCCGCGATCGCCGCCGGCGCGGACGGGGTGGAGATCCACGGAGCGAACGGCTACCTGCTTCACCAGTTCCTCTCCCCGAACGCCAACCATCGCACCGACACCTACGGCGGCTCGGTCGAGAACCGCTCCCGCCTCGTCGTCGAGGTCGCCCGGGCGGTGGCCGAGGAGATCGGCGCGGACCGGGTCGGCATCCGCCTGTCCCCCTCCATGCCGCTGGGCGGGATCGACGAGGGCGACACCGAGGCCGTCCGCGCGCAGTACCACCACCTGGTCGGCGAGCTGGCGCCCCTGAACCTCGCCTACCTGCACGTCCACCACGTCGGTGACGACGAACTGCTGCGCTCCTTCCGCGAGGTGTGGCCCACCGCCCTGCTCGTGGTCCGCTACGGCCGCACTCGCGAGCAGATCGCCGACGACATCGACGCGGGTCTGGCCGACATCGCCCCGCTGGGCCGCTTCGCGCTCGCCAACCCCGACATCGTCGAGCGTCTGCGCACCGACGCCCCGCTCAACGAGATCGACCCGGCCACCCTGTACGGCGGCGGCGAGGCCGGATACACCGACTACCCGACTCTGTCCCACGCCTGACACCGGAGTCCGCAAGGCGTCCATCCACCGGACCGGGGGTGGGTGGGTCGTCGTCCCGCTGTGCGACAGCCCGTCGCCGGTATGACGATGATCAGGGCGCAGACGAGAAGGAGAACCTCGATGAGCAGCACGCACTTCGAGGTCGTCGTACTCGGCGCGGGACCCTCGCGCGGAAGTGGGATCTGACGGCCACCGAACGGGCCCGCAACGTCCGTCCGCACCCCACTCTCGGCGAAGCACTCCAGGAAGCGTTCCACGGCCTCACCGGCCACACCGGCCACACCGGCCACATGATCAACCTCTGACTCTCGGGCGGCCGGCCGATCAGTCGGCCTCCACCCGAGCCAAGCAAGGAGCACCACCATGGGAATCAGTCAGCAGCAGCGCGAGTTCGCGGAGTTCCAGGCCCGTACGAGCGCGAAGTCGGGCGTACCCGGCCTCGACCTGGCCGTGGTCCGCGACATCATCGACTCCTACCAGCGCGCGTCGACCGAACCCGAAGGCGTCAGCTACGCCGAGGTCGACGCGGGCGGCGTCCCCGCCCTGTGGGCCATCCCCGAGGGCGCAGACCCCGACAAGGCGCTGCTCCACTTCCACTTCGGCGGATCCGTCACCGCCTCCATGTACTCCGACCGTAAGGCCGCCGGTCACATCGCCAAGGCCGCCGGCGTGCGCTCCCTGGTCGTGGACTTCCGCCTGGCCCCCGAGCACCCCTACCCGGCCCAGCTCGACGACGCCGAGACCGCCTACCGCTGGCTGCTCTCCCAGGGCTACGAGCCGAAGAACATCGGCAGCACCGGCCACTCGATCGGCGGCACCCTCGCGGTACTGCTCCCGCTGCGCCTGCTCGCGAAGGGTGAGGCGACCCCGGGCGCAATCGTCAGCGTCTCACCGTGGACCGACCTCACCATGCAGCTCCCGGCGGTGGACGCGAACGAGAGCAACGACCGGATGCTCAGCAGGGCCACGCTCGAACTCTTCCGGTCAGCCTGGCTCCAGGACCCCGCCGTGGACTTCGCCGACCCGCAGATCAGCCTCGTGAACGCCGACCTGACAGGCCTGCCGCCCACGACCGTCCACTTCGGCGAGTACGAGACCCTCGCCGACGACGGGGCCGCGCTCGGCCGCCGTCTCGCCGAATTCAAGATCACCTCCGAGGTCCACCCGCTGCCAGAAGGCCAGCACTCCTTCATCCTCAGCGCCGGACGCGTACCCGAGACCGACCAGGCCATCCAGCAGATGGGCCAGTGGCTGCGCCAGCACCTCGGTGCCTGAACCCGGCAGCAGAGCAGGCTCGAAAGACGCCGCGACAGTGAGACACCGCGATGCCGGCGACCGGTTCATCGGTCGCCGGCATCGCGGTGTCTCACTTGTCTCAGAACGTCACACGGGCTGAGATCGTGCCTCCGTGAGTGAACTGTTCGAGCATGTCGATGAGCATGACCGCGTGGGCATGGACCTCGTACCGGCCGTGATGGGGCTCCTGCGGTGGGGCGCCCGCTACCGCGCCGACCCGGAGGGCCCGGCCGTACTGGCGCGGCACCGCGGGTGCGGTGCGCACGTCGAGGTCCAGATGCACTGCGAACGCGGCCACCACGTGCAGCCGCCCGACATCCAGAGCACACCCGGCCCCGCCTTCCGCCTGAACACGGCCGAGTGACGACAGCGCGATTCCCCCGCGCACCGCGAGAGGGAGCATGTGTACGCGGCCGCCGCTACGCACTGCGCCGGGCGTCGGCGGCCTGGAAGGTGCGGCGGTAGGCGAGCGGCGAGACGCCGAGTTCGGCGCTCAGGTGCTGGCGCAAGGAGGCCGCGGTGGCGAAGCCGACATCAGCGGCAATCTGATCGACGGTCAGGCCACTGGATTCGAGCAGGTGGCGGGCGCGTTCGAGGCGCTGTTTGATGAGCCACTGCCGCGGCGGCATGCCGGTTTCGTCGCGGAAGCGGCGGGCGAAGGTGCGCAGGCTCATATGGGCGTGCTGGGCCATCTCCGGCAGGGCGAGCGGTTCGTCCAGGCGCTGCAGGGCCCACTGGCGGGTGGCGGAGGTGGAGGTTCCGGGGTCGTCCGGTACCGGGCGTTCGATGTACTGGGCCTGGCCGCCGTCGCGGAAGGGCGGGACCACGCAGCGCCGTGCGGCGCGGTTGGCGAGTTCGGCGCCGTGGTCGGTGCGGATCAGGTGCAGGCACAGGTCCACCCCTGACGCCGCCCCGGCGGAGGTGAGCAGGTCGCCGTCGTCGACGAACAGGACATCTTCGTCCAGGCGGATGTGCGGGAACCATTTACGGAACAGCGGTGCGCACTCCCAGTGGGTGGTGACGGGCCGTCCGTCGAGCAGTCCGGCGGCGGCCAGCACGAAGCCGCCGGTGCAGATGGACGCGATCCGAGTGCCGGGCTTGATGCGGGCCAGGGCGGCCGAGACCTCCTTCGGCAGCTCGCGGGTGAGCCGCCGGGGGTCGACCGGCGCGACGATCACCGTGTCCGCCCACTCCAGGACGTCGGGGCCGTGCTGCGGGGTGACGGAGAACCCGGCGTTGGTGGCGACCGGACGGCCGTCCACCGAAGCGAGCACGATCTCGTAGTTGCCGTCGGCGGCGCCCAGGATCCGGGCGGGAATGCCCAGCTCGAAGGGATACGCCCCGTCCAGGGCGAGAACGGCGACCCTGTGCGGCTGCGAACTGCTCATGGCACGATTCTATCGCCTATTGGCTTTTCTGCCATTGTGGGCCGCTGTTTTTGTGCGGATTCTGGAATGCATGAACGACACCACGAACGCCGCGCATCCCACCATGCAGGCCATCAGCCAGGACGAGCTCGGCGGCCCCGAGGTCCTCAAGTCCGTCACCCTTCCCCGCCCCACGCCCGGCCTGGGCGAGATCCTCGTACGGGTGCACGCCGTGGGCACGAACCCGGTCGACAGCTACCACCGCCAGGGCCTCGTTCCCCTCGCCGAGCCGCCGTTCGTGGTCGGCTTCGACGTCTCCGGCACGGTCGAGGCGGTCGGCCTGGGCGTCACGCTGTACCAGCCCGGTGACGAGGTCTTCGGCATGCTGCCCTTCACGCACGGCCACGGCGCCTACGCCCAGTACGCCGTCGGCCCGGCCCGGGCCTTCGTCCCCAAGCCTGAGGGCCTCGACCACGTCCAGGCCGCCGCGCTGCCCATGGCCGGACTGACCGCCTGGCAGGCCCTGGTGGACACCGCCGGCATCGGCGAGGGCAGCCGCGTACTGATCAACGGCGCGGCGGGCGGCGTCGGCCACCTCGCGGTCCAGATCGCCAAGGCGCACGGCGCGTACGTGATCGCCCTGGCGTCCGCCCAGAACGCCGACTTCGTGCGCTCCCTCGGCGCCGACGAGGTGCTCGACTACACCACCACCGACATCGCCACGGCCGTGAAGGACCTGGACGCGGTCCTGGAGAGTGTCGGCGGCGACTACCCCGCCAAGGAAGTCAAGCTCCTCAAGCCCGGAGGCACCCTCATCGCGACGCTTCCCCCCATGCTCGCGTCGATCGCGGAGGAAGCAGCCCAGCGCGGCGTCCGCCTTGCCGCCATCTTCGTCGAGGCCGACCGGCTCGGCATGACCGCCCTGGCAGACCTCGCCGCCTCCGGCCGACTCACCCCCGCGATCTCCGCGACGTACCCGCTGGAGCAGGCCGGCGCCGCCCAGTCCGCAAAGACCCGGTACGGCAAGACGGTCCTCACCCTCATCTGACACGGCCGGCCGCGCGTCAGTCGGACCCGCCTCGGGCGGTTCCCCCGGAACCTGACCTACCGGTGCGGGTCGCCTCGCTGATTGAACGCGTTGGTCCGAAATCTGCCTCTGCTCATCGGTACGACCGATAGCAGGCAAACAAGGCAAGGGACGTCTACGGACTCGTGCGACATCCCGGCACCCGGCACCCGGCACCCGGCACCCGGCACCCGGCACCCGGCACCCGGCACCCGGCCCAACAATCTCCCTTGGCTCGGGTGCTGCGCCTGGGCTGGTAACAGCCCGGATTTACGGGTCCCCCAAGGGCTGTAGGCCATACTCAGGAGCACAGGTGTCCGTGTGCGGGACGTTGCGATATGTCGTAGCGTCAGTTAAGACGACGTTTTCCTGGGGGGCAGAGAACGACAAACGTCAAATCTGCAACTTACCCGTTGCCTTGGGAGCCCTACATGTCTCGACACGTAGTTTCCCTCGCTGCCACATTTGTGGCAGTCTTCGCCATCAGTCCTTACATCCCTCCTGCGGCCGCATCGGAACCTCAAACGGCAACTCGCACTGACGCGGCAGTGGCGAGGCCGCACCCCGAGGTGCTCCGCCCGATGTCGCAGCAGACTTTCGATGCGGCATGCAAAGAAGAGGGCTACGCCCGGGGCGTGACCACCGTCGGAACGGACGCGTACTCCATCCGGTGCGTCAATGAAGACGGGAGTCTCCAGACCTTCCGTCCACCTGAGGAAATCCACGACTTCGTAGCCCGAGCCTGCCAAGGCACCTACACCGATACCAGAGTGACAGATCGCCTCGCCACTATGGGCCGGACCTACAGTGCTTGGGAATGCGCCGACTACGGATCGTATGCGGGGACCCCGGACCTGAAGAAATGGTGTGAGTCCAAGGGGCTTACACTCGTCAGTGCTTCGAGTGCCAAGTACTCGGCCTACCAATGGTTCTGCGCGAATTCCTCGGGGACCACAGTGGAAGGCATTCCCGTAGATGATGTATGCGCGTCGCAATTCGATGAATCCGCTCTCGACCGCGTGTTCAACGTCTACGGGAAGACTGTCGAGGACGCCTGGGACTGTTTCTATACCCGGTGATCCCCTCTGCCGGGCTTCCGCAGGCGCCCCCTGACGACCCGCCTGACCACGGCCCACACGATGAGGTGGGTCGGTGCCGTTGACCGTGTCATCGTCAGTAGTCCAGCGTCGTTCGGGCAGGGAACATCGCGGTGGAGCGTGAGCGTGTCGGACGACCTGGGGGCAGCGGATCGAGCCGCTGCCGCCGCGCAAGGAACGTCGGTTCCGGCATCCTCGGCGCAAGCCGCTGCCGGAGCGACGGGGGGCATCCTGGTCGTCAGAGGTGATCCCGAAAACGCGCCTCCACACGTCCGGCGGCGGTCCGGGTCTCGAAGGACGGCTGCGGCGCGGTGGCGGGGCCCCGTACGTTCCAGCCGTCGGACAGACGGAAGACGCTGCCGTGCCAGGGGCAGCGCACACAGCCCTCGCTGACCTCTCCGTCCGACAGCGGACCTCCCATGTGGCTGCAGGTGTCGGCGAGCACGTGCACCTGCTCACCGCTCTCGCGCACCACCACCACGGGTACGGTGCCGACGTTCCGGCGCACGGCCACGCCGACGGGGAAGTCCGCCACGGGGCCGATCTCGTGCCACCCGGGCTCCAGCGCATCCGGCACGGCTTCGGCGTGGTTGGCGCCCGCCGCCTGGCGGTAGGCGAGATGCCCGCCGATCGCCCCGCCCACTCCCATCGCGGACAGCCCCAGGAGTCCCAGCACCTTGCCGCGGCCTGTACGCCCCCGCGCGCGAGCCGTGAACGAGGCGGTGTAGAGAGCCACCGCCGTGATGTTCGCCGCCGCGTGCACGAACCCGACCCGCTGCTGCCGGGGCTTCAGCTCCGCCCAGTCGGCCCAGCCGGCCACGGCAGCCGGGCCGGCAGCACCGAGACCCACACCGATCAAGGCACAGGCCGCCCGTCGCTGCCCGGGCAGAAGATCCAGTACCGCCGCCGAGAACCAGGCGCCGACCGGGACCTGCACCATCAGGGGATGCACCGGGTGTCCCAGCCACCGGCCGTGCAGTACGTCGCGCAAGGGGCCGAGGGGGACGGCCTGCACCGCGTTTCGGACCACGCCGATGGCACCGTCGAGTGCCGTGGTGTGTTCCAAGCGGTCCATGGCCCGCAGGACCGTGCCAGGCCCCAGGGCCGAGGGAAGGAGGCGCCGTGCGAGTCGTACCGCCGTGGCGCCGGTTGCCGCGTGCCGCTTGAGGTCAGACATCTCTCTCCCAGGGGCAGATAGCCGATTGTCAGGGGGAAACAGCTTTGTTCCGTCCGGCGGACCGGGTTGCGGCCGGGAACTGTGCGAGTCCGCTCCCGGCCGTGGGGTCATCCCTTTCCGCCGTCCTTGCCCATGGCCTTGCGGACCGCGTCGCGGGTGCGGTCCATGACGGCGGCCATCGGTCCGAGGGCCATGTTCTTGGCACCCGACTCCACGCCGGGATGCGGGTGGGTGGGAGCTGTCGCTTCGGCCGCCCGGACTGCCTTGGCCATGGCGGCCAGCCGCTCGGGGTCGGCCGAACGCCGCAGGTGGGTGAACTCGTAGCGTTCCTCGGCGCGGGCGTGCTCCATAACGTCGACGCGCAGCTCGAGCAGGGCGGGGAGGAACGCCGCGTCCTCGGTGTCCATGTCCTCGAGAGCGCTCAGTTTCTCCTTGGCCAGCCGTTCCTCCTCCAGGCGTTCGGCCACGCCAAGCCCGGCGTCGCCGAACGCCTTGCGCGCGAAGGGGTGGACCACCTCCTCCTCCGCGGTTTCGTGCACCGCCAGCATGCGGACCAGCCGGCGGAAGGCGTCCTTGCGCTCCTCGCCCGTGGTGCTCTCCACCTCGTCGAACAGGTTGCGGATCTCACCGTGCTGGCGCATGAGCATGGCCACCACGTCGTCGTCCCGGACCGGCGGGGCGTCCGACCGTTCAGCTTGTGCGGACATAGGGCTCTCCTTGGTCGTGGCCGGCCGGATACCCGGAGCGGACCGGGCTCACTCGGCTGACCGCAGCTCGGGAACCGGGTGCTCGCCCTCGGTCTCCAGCCGGTAGTCCCCGCCGATCAGGGCCTCGTGCTGGGCCAGCACCTTGTCGCTCGGGGCCGGCTCACCGCCGTGGATGGCCTCCTGCATCGCCTCGAACCGCTCGTGGGCCTCGCGCACGTACCCGGTGCCCAGGGTGGTCAGGTCCAGCTGGTTCGAGATCAGCTCACGCAGGTACGCCTTGTTGGGCTCGAACGTGAGCACGTTGGGCAGCGACGGTGCGCACACCTCGGCCGCCTCCCGGCCGTCGTGCCGGCGCATCAGGTCCGCCGCGATGCGCAGGTGCTCCAGCTCCATGTTCAGGTGGAGCTCCCAGATTGCCTTCACCTTCGGGTCGCTCTCCTGCTCCATGAAGGAGTGGTAGAGGTAGCACTCGTTGTACTCGTGGTGGACGAGCTGCTCCCACCAGGACTCACCCGGGTCGACGAGCGACTCGTAGTGCGTGACGTGCTCCTCCTCGATGAGCCCGATTTCCTGGTACAGCTGCCGGGCGATCGGCTCCATGTAGGTGGGGCCGGTGTTCATGTAGAAGTTCATGGTCTGCTGCTCGGCCGACATGATCGTCAGTGCGTGGAGCCGGGAGAGCGGGTTGACGGTGTTCCTGTCGTACGGCTCGCGTACGTTGTCGACCGGGTCGCGGTGGTGCAGCGGAGTGGGCCGCCCCGGCATGACCTCCGTGAGGCCGTCCACGATCTTCTCGGCCTTGCGGTGTTCGATGATCTCGTAAAGGTTGGCGTACCGGTACAGGTGGTCGAAGTCCTCCAGCACACCGAACTGGTACGCCTGTGTCAGGTACGGGTCCGGCTCCGTCCGGGCCACCCATGCCGTCAGGTCCACGGCCACCTGCTCGTAGGCGATCGTCGTCTCCAGAACCGAGGAAACCCCGGGCAGGAGCCAGTTCACCGCCTTCTGCTGCTGGGCCTCGATGTACCGGGACTGTGCCAGCTGTTGCTTCACCGCGAGGTCGGGACAGTGCCGGGCCATCTGGTGGCTGAACAGGATCGCCTCCACCTCGATGCCGTTCATCGTGATGACGCGGCATCGGGTGTACGGATCGCAGTGGTCGGGGTCGATCGGCGTCACGTTGAGCTCACGCCAGTTGCGCAACTGCCGGTCCAGCGGGATGCCTCGCTGCTCAAGCGGGTTGAACGACATGTGTGTCTCCGACATCGGGGACTTGATCCGTTCCACGTACCCGCGCGCTTGCAACGCACTCACGCACCTTCCACGCCTCCGGCGCAACGAGCCGATGCTTGCGCGCCCACATGCCGGAGGGTCGGTCCGGTCGCCCCGTGCCGGCCGGGGCAGTCCGGTCTCAGGCCGGCCGCGTCGGGACCGAGCTGGCGGTACACGGGCGGGAGAGCGGGCCGAAGCCGGGGAACCCAAGCGGTGCGGTCGCGGCGTCGACGTGGGGGCGGGGCACCGATGGGGCGATGCCCCGCCCCCGGCTCCTTCGTGCCGCCACGGGCTCGAACGGGGCCCGCCGCATCTTCCGCGTGCCCCAGGGGTCAAAGGCCGGCCCGAAGACAGGGTCGTTCCGGGGCTGGGGCTGACGGTCGGAACGGGGTCGCCGCGAGGACCGGCCCCGGCCCGCGGTGACGCGAGGCCGGGCCTTCGCGGCGGCCGCGCCCTGTTCGGCACGCACGGAAACGCTCGCACAGGTAGACAGGTCGTATGCAGACTTTTCTCCCCTTCCCCAACTTCACGGAGTCGGCTGTCGTCCTGGATTCCAGACGGCTGGGCAAGCAGCGGGTAGAGGCTCTGCAGGTGCTCCGCGGCCTCACCGTGCCCGGTTACGGATGGCGAAGGCATCCGGCGGTCCGCATGTGGGCGGGGTACGAGGAGGCGCTGGTCCGGTACGGGCTGGACGTATGCGCGGTGTGGACGGCCGAGGGACGCGCCGACACCTGCGCCGCCACCCTCATGCGGGACTTCCTGGCTCATGGAGCCGGCGCGACGGTGCGGACGCAGGCGCGGCTCGACGCGGAAGGAGATCTTCCGCCGTGGCTCGGCGCGCCCGCTTTCCACCGGAGCCACCAGTCGGCACTGATCCGCAAGGACCCGGAGCACTACCGTGACCGGTTCCCCGAGGTTCCGGACGACCTGCCGTACGTATGGCCGGCATCGGACCGCCGCTCCGAACCGGGGCCGCCCCCTCGGTGACCTCGTGCCACTCGCGTACGGCCTGGCCCTTCGTGGCTTCCGCGGCCACGGTGATCCGCAAGCGGTGGGCATGGGGGGTCGTGCCGATCCCGGCTGGGCCGGTGGCGGCGCACTTGGTCGGGCAGACGCGTCCGGTCAGCCCTCGGCGTTCTGCTGGGTCCAGGCCCAGGCGTACTGCAACCAGTCGGCGACGGCGACCGCTCCGAGGCCGGCGCAGACGAGGCGGGTACCGCGGGGAGCGAGGACGTAGGCCCCCATGAACCCCGTGGCCGTCCAGGTGGCGGCGCAGAACGGGCAGGTCACCAGGTCGCCGATCGCCAGCCTGAGACCACTGCCCCGTGGCTCGTCCGCGACCTCGCCCGCCGTCGTGTCCTCAGAACGGCGACTGAAGGGCGCCCGAAGGAAGCTGGTGATCTTGTCCTTGGTGAGCAGCCGTGCCGATTTGTACGTCGCCGCCCCGAGAAGTGCCACGTCCCACGGCGGCACCCGCTCCGGCAGGACGACACCACGTCGGCGCGCGAGTACCAGGACGGCTCCGGTCGCGGCGGCGTACGTCGCCGCGATCGCGGCGTAACCCAGGAGGGGCACAGCCCCTTCCTCGTCGTAGTTCCCTGCGGTGGGCTCTCCAGCCGTCATGACGCCTCCAGTGGTGCGGTGAGCAGGGAAGACGGCCGGACCCGGCCGTCTCCACGGCGACGCCGGGACGGGTACCCCTCCCGTCCGGGGTCACACCTCGGCCACCCCCGCACCCGGCCCGTTCGGGCGCCGACCCGACGGTGGACGGTTTCCCCGTCTCCGTGCGGCGGAGGTGTTCCGGCCGGGGGCGAGGCTCGGGAAGGCGGCTACCGGGCCCCTCCCCCTACCGACACCCTGTGACCCCCGCCCAGGGCTCCGCTTCGGTCAGGCGGGCCGCCGCGGGCAGGAGGACAATGGGGCGTGAGCGCGTCCCGCGAACGCCGTACCGGACCGCACACCTATTCCGGGAGTCGACATGGCGAACCCCCAACAGCCTGAGCAGCGCAGAAGCGACAAGGGCGGCTCCACCCCCGAGGACAGCGCCCAGATCAAGGCGGGACGGCCCGGCCGCGGCCGGGGAGACAAGCGCGCCCACGGGACGGACAAGGGCCACAAGGGCGGAGGAGAGGGCGGAGCGACCCCTCCGGACCAGCAGCCGGACCACCCCTGAGGCGGGGCACCCCTGCCGCAGTTCTCCGGCCCTGGCGGGCGGCAAGGGACGCCTTCGCGGGTAACGGGCAGCCCCGTGCCTCCGCTCGGAGCACCGCCGCCGGCACCCCGGCCGCCACCAAGGCGAGACGATGTCCGCCCCGCGAACAGTTGCCTGGCGTGGCGCGGCCCGAAGGACGGCATGCGGGCGGTCGCTGACCCGGGGCCGTGTTCGCCGTAGTACACCGTCATGAACTCTCCCTCGTGGAGGTCGAGTCGGGCGTGGCGCTCCCTCGGATATGGCGGTGCGGCCGTCCGACGGCCGGAACTCCGGCGCCGCGTGAGAGCGGCCATCTGGCGCCTTCGGCCTCTTGCCCCTCTCCGTGCGCGGCGACCAGGGCGACGACGGAGTAGCCGGCAGCCGTCATCATGACTTTTCAGGAGGGGAGGTGCTCCGGCGTCCGCCCGCACGACGGCCGGGCTCCGGGCGCCGCGGCAACGATCGCCGTGATCCCCTGGTGCGGGCGGACCGGCAAGTGCCGTTCGCTGCCTCGGAGTCCAGCTTCCCGTGGAGAGATCGCACGCATTTCCTACGCGGGGGTAGGCCCGGGCGGCTTCTTGCTATACCTTCCGTCTAACAGCTTGCTAGACGTGACGTCTAACAAGCTGGGGCGGCGCCCGGCGGCCGCCGATCTCATCGGGCAGACGCGGGATGGGAGAAGAAGCCGGGCAGCCGTCGGGTCGACCTGTCTCGATTCAAGGAGTGGCACCATGGCAAGCAGCACCGTTCGGCCGGAGGACCAGGACCGGCTCGGCGAGCGGGACGTCGCCCGGCGCCTGCTCGATTCGGCCGCGAAGCTCTCGTACGATCCGGCCACCGAGGTGGACTGGGACACGCCGCTGGACACCGGGCACCATGGCGCGAGCCCGGAGTGGAGCACGCTCTACGGCACCGCGTACTGGCAGGAGTTGACGGAAGGTCAGCGACGTGCGCTGACGCGCCAGGAGGCCGCGTCCGTCGCCAGTACCGGCATCTGGTTCGAAATGATCCTGCAGCAGATGGTGCTGCGCGACATGTACGCCAAGGACCCCACGGACCCGAGGTTCCAGTGGGCCCTCACCGAGGTCGCCGACGAGTGCCGGCACTCCATCATGTTCGCGCGCGGCGCCGCGAAGCTGGGCGCGCCGGCCTACCGGCCGCGCCGCGCGGTGATCGAACTGGGCCGCGCCTTCAAGACACTTGCCTTCGGCGAGGCCGCGTACGCGGCGATCCTCGTGGCGGAGGAGGTCCTGGACGTGATGCAGCGGGACTGGATGCGGGACGAAAGGGTCGCTCCGTTCGTCCGGACGATCAACAACATCCATGTGGTGGAGGAGTCACGGCACATGAAGTTCGCCCGCGACGAGACCCGCAGGCGGCTGCGCACGGCGGGACCTGTGCGCCGGCAGATCAACGCGCTCGTGGTGGCCATCGCTTCGTACTTCATCGTCACCAGCATGGTGAACCGGGACGTCTACGCGAACGCGGGGCTGGACAGCGCACGCGCCCGTCGTGAGGCCAGGTCCAACCAGCACCACAAGTCGCTGATGCGGTCCAGCTGTTCGGGGCTGATGGAGTTTTTGGCCTCGGCCGGTCTCCTGACCAGGCCCGCCCTGTTCTTCTACAAGCGCGCCGACCTGATCTGATCCGAGCCGAGAGCCCGAGCTTCCGAGATGACCTACGCCATCACCCAGACCTGCTGCAGCGACGCCACCTGCGTCGCCGTGTGCCCCGTCAACTGCATCCACCCCACGCCCGAGGAGCAGGACTTCGGCAGCACGGAGATGCTCTACGTCGACCCGAAGTCCTGCATCGACTGCGGCGCCTGTGCCGACGCCTGTCCGGTCGACGCGATACTCCCGGTCGACAGCCTCTCCAGGTCGCAGCAGGAGTACGCCGGCATCAACGCGGCGTACTACGCCGACCGGGAGCCGGAACCGGCCGCCGGGCCGAACTTCCACGCCTGGGGCGAGCCGTCGTTCGTACGCAGCCTGCCTTCGGACTTCGCCCCGCTCCGGGTGGCCGTCGTGGGCACCGGGCCGGCCGGCATGTACGCGGCCGAGGACCTGCTGCTGCACACCAACGCCGAGGTGACGCTGATCGACCGGCTGCCGGTGGCGGGCGGCCTCGTCCGGTACGGCGTCGCGCCCGACCACCCCGCGACGAAGGGGGTCGGCGAGACCTTCGCACGGTTCCACTCCCACCCACGGGTCCGGATGCACCTGGGGATCGAGGTCGGCAAGGACGTCACCGTCGAGGAGCTCGCGGCTCATCACGACGCGGTGATCTACGCGGTCGGCGCGTCCGCCTCCCGCCGGCTCGGCATCCCGGGCGAGGACCTGCCGGCCAGCATTCCGGCCACGACGTTCGTGTCCTGGTACAACGCCCACCCGGACGTCACGCCGGGTGCCGTCGGCCTGGCCGCGGAGCGGGTGGTGGTCGCCGGCAGCGGCAACGTGGCGCTGGACGTGGCACGCATCCTCGTCACCGACCCCGCCGCACTGGCCGGCACCGACATCGCCGGCCACGCGCTGACGGCGCTGCGGGACTCCACGGTGCGTGAGGTCGTGCTGCTCGGGCGGCGCGGACCCGACGACGCCGCCTGTACCGCGTCCGAGCTGCTGGCGCTCAGCCACCTGCCGGGGGTGCACCTGGTGGTCGACGACCACGACCCGCGCCCCGGTGCGGCGATCGACGGCGCGGCGGCCGGCGAGAAGGCCGCCCTGCTGCGGGAGCTGCCCCGGGAGAGGGTCGACTGGGCGCAGCCCCCGCCGCACGGACGTCGCATCGTCTTCCGGTTCCACTCCGCGCCCGTGGCGGTGCTCGGCCAGGACGGGGTCGAGGCCGTGCGGGTGACGGCGGGCGGCGGCGATCAGGAGATACCCGCGGGGCTTTTCCTGCGGGCGATCGGTTACCGGGGCCTGCCGGTTCCCGGCCTGCCCTTCGACGAGGCGACCGGCACCGTGCCGCACGAGGGCGGCCGGGTGGCGGGCCTGCCCAACAGCTATGTCGTCGGCTGGATCAAGCGCGGTCCGTCGGGCGGCATCGGGGCCAACCGCGCCTGCGCCGCCGAGACCGTCGGCACTCTCCTGGCCGACGCGGTCGCGGGCGCCCTGCCCTCACCCGCGTACCCGGCCCGGGCGTTCGGGCGGCTTGCCCGGGGCCGTGGCCGCCAGGTGGTCGATGCCCGGGGGCTGGCGGCCATCGACCGCGCCGAGCTGGCCCGAGGCCGCGCAGCCGGCCGCCCCCGCGTCAAGTTCGACACGGTCCCCGCTCTGATCGCCGCGGCGAAGGGCGGCCGCTGGAGGTCCCCACGCTGATCCGGGCCCCGGCACAGGTGCGGAGGCGGACACCCGCGGACCCCGGCGTGCCGGGGCCGGCGGGCGGCCGCCGGCTCCGCGCCGGTGCGGGCGGCCCGCTCAGATCTCTTCCGGCTCCGCGCCCTGCCCCTTGGCCCTCTTCCCGACGACGACGGCCGCGGCCGCGGCGCTGCCCAGGAAGGCCAGGGCGACCATCCAGGGCTGGTCGAACGCGTGCCGGGTGGCGTGGTCCACGGAGTAGCGGCCGGGGCCGGTCAGCCCGATCGCGGCCGCGGTGAAGCCGAGGAAGGCCGGGTACTCGTAGCCGCCGCCCTGCGCGAAGAACCCCGCGGGGGCGTGGACGGCCACGGCTCCCGCCATGGCGCCCGCGGCGGCGGCTCCGGCCGCCGGAGTCGCCAGCCCCAGGGCCAGCAGGACGCCGCCGCCGGCCTCGCCGAGGCCGGCGGCGATCGCGCTGTGCTTCGGCGGATGGAAGCCCATGGCCTCCATCGCCGCCGTGGTGCCCTTGATGCCCCCGCCGCCGAACCAGCCGGCGAGTTTCTGGCTGCCGTGCGCGGCGAGCACTGCGCCGGTGCCGACGCGAAGGACAAGCAGGCCGAGGTCACGACGGTTGACGCTGCCCATGAGGGTCTCCGGAAGGGTTCGGGGGCCCGGCGCCGGAAGAAGGAGCGGGCCCGGGGTGCGGTACGGATCCACTCTCCGCGCGGCGACGCCCCGGCGGGAGGCGTTGGTACGCCGTCCGGGTGAGCCGGCTCGGGTACGTGACCTGTCGCACAGTGCGACGTACGCCATTGTGCAACTTGTTGCACAACCACGTTTCGGTGGTCTAGAACTGGCGTAACCACACCGCGCGAGGAGCCACCGCATGAGTCCGTACCCGCATCTGCTGAGCCCGCTCGACCTCGGGTTCACCACCCTGCCCAACCGGGTGCTGATGGGGTCGATGCACATCGGCCTGGAGGAGGTCGAGAACGGTTTCGAGCGCATGGCCGCGTTCTACGCCGCCCGCGCCCGCGGGGGCGTGGGCCTCATGGTCACCGGGGGCATCGCACCGAACGAGCAGGCCTGCTCGTTGCCCGGCGGCGCGAAGATGACCACCGAGGCGGAGGCGGCGCAGCACGCCCTGGTGACGTCGGCCGTTCACGCGGCGGGGGGCCGGATCGCCATGCAGATCCTGCACTTCGGGCGCTACGCGCACCACCCCGGCCTCGTGGCACCGAGCGCGATCCAGGCGCCGATCAGTGGATTCGTCCCGCACGCCCTGACCGACGACGAGGTCGAGTCGACCATCGAGGACTTCGTCACGGCGGCCGCGCTGGCGCGGAGCGCGGGGTACGACGGCGTCGAGATCATGGGCTCCGAGGGCTATCTGATCAACGAGTTCATCGCTTCGGCGACGAACCACCGCGACGACCGGTGGGGCGGGTCGTACGAGAACCGCATCCGCTTCCCCGTCGAGATCGTGCGCCGGGTCCGTGAGCGGGTCGGCAGTGACTTCATCCTGATCTACCGGCTGTCGATGCTGGACCTGGTGCCCGGCGGATCGTCGCTGGAGGAGGTCGTGCGGCTCGCCCGGGAGATCGAGGCGGCCGGGGCGACGATCATCAACACCGGAATCGGCTGGCACGAGGCCCGCATCCCCACCATCGCGACGTCGGTGCCGCGCGGCGCGTTCACCTGGGTCACCGAGAAGGTCCGCGGCGCCGTCTCCGTACCGCTGGTGACGAGCAACCGCATCAACACCCCCGAGGTCGCGGAGCAGGTCCTGGCGTCGGGCCGCGCGGACATGGTGTCGATGGCCCGGCCGTTCCTCGCGGACCCGGACTTCGTCGCGAAGGCGAGCGAGGGCCGCGCGGACGCGATCAACACCTGCATCGGCTGCAACCAGGCCTGCCTGGACCACATCTTCAGCGGGAAGGTCACCTCCTGCCTGGTCAACCCGCGCGCCTGTCACGAGACGGAACTCACGCTGTCGCCGACCCGTACCCGCAAGCGCGTCGCGGTCGTCGGGGCCGGTCCGGCCGGGCTCTCCTGCGCGGTGACGGCCGCCGAGCGCGGTCACGAGGTGACCCTCTTCGACGCGGCCGACGAGATCGGCGGGCAGCTGAACGTGGCGCGCCGGGTGCCGGGCAAGGAGGAGTTCGACGAGACGCTGCGCTACTTCCGCACCCGGCTGGCGGAGGAGAAGGTCGAGCTGCGGCTGGGCGCCGCCGTCGGCAGCGGGGAGCTCGACGGCTTCGACGAGATCGTCCTGGCGACCGGGGTCACCCCGCGCACGCCGGCGATCCCGGGCGTGGACCATCCGAGCGTGGTCAGCTACCTCGACGTGCTGCGGCACGGGGCGCCGGTGGGTGACCGGGTGGCGCTCGTCGGGGCGGGCGGGATCGGCTTCGACGTGGCGGAGTTCCTGACCGACGGCGGGGACGCGGCGAGCCTGGACCCGGAGGCGTTCTTCCGGCAGTGGGGCGTCGACACCGAGTACCGCGAGCGGGGCGGACTCGGCACCGCCGAGCGCCCAAAGTCGCCCCGCACCGTCCATCTCCTCCAGCGCAAGGCGAGCAAGGTCGGCGCCGGCCTCGGTAAGACGACGGGCTGGATCCACCGCACCGAGCTCCGGCACCGCGGCGTCACCATGCTCGCGGGAGTCGGCTACGACCGGATCGACGACGACGGACTGCACATCACGGTCGACGGCGAGCAGCACCTGCTGCCGGTCGACACGATCGTGCTCTGCGCGGGCCAGGAGCCCAGGCGGGACCTGTACGAGGAGCTGCTCGCAGCCGGGCGCCCCGCGCACCTGATCGGTGGCGCCGACGTGGCGGCCGAGCTGGATGCCAAGCGGGCGATCCGCCAGGGCACGGAACTCGCCGCCTCGCTCTGACCACGGCCTCCGAGGGCCGGACCGCCCCGTCCGGCCCTCCGGGGCTCCTTAGGATGCACCCCATGTCACTCCCGCACGCGATCCTCACCGCACTGCTCGAAAAACCTTCGTCAGGGCTGGAGCTGACCCGCAGGTTCGACCGGTCGATCGGCTACTTCTGGTCGGCCACGCATCAGCAGATCTACCGCGAGCTGGGCAAGCTGGAGCAGGCCGGGCAGATCCGTGCGCTGGCACCCGCCCAGCCGGCCCGGGGTCAGAAGAAGGAGTACGAGGTGCTGCCCGCGGGCCGCGAGGCGCTGTCCGCCTGGGTGGCCCGCCCGGAGGATCCGAAGCAGATCCGCGATCCGCTGCTCCTGCGGATGCGGGCGGCGGCGGTCGTCGGCGCGCCCGGACTCGACGCGGAGCTGCGCCGCCACCTCGCGCTGCACCGGCGCCGGCTCGCGGAGTACCTGGAGATCGAGGAACGGGACTTCCCGCCCGGGCGCGACGCGGCACAGGACCGGCTGCGCCATCTCGTGCTGCGCGGGGGCATCGATCTGGAGAACTTCTGGATCGGCTGGCTGACCCGGGCGCTGGCCGACAACGCCGGCGCCGCGGCCGCCGATCTCGGGTAGGTGCATCGGCCGGTGTACGCCGGCCGCTCGGAGCGGCCCTCGCCGCCGAGCCGGAAGTCGGACCGGGGGTTGCTACGAGCGGCCCGCCCGGATGCGTCGCAGGTGCCCGTGCCCGTGGTGGAGCGCGGCCCGCGGGCTCTGGATGACGACCCTCGACGGCACGCTCGGAGCGGGTTCGGCCACGGCCGCCTCGCCGGCGACCGTGGTCTGCGCCTGGGCGCGGCTGAGCAGGATCACGCCCCGTACGGCCGCCGCCGTGCCGAGCAGCGCCGGGACCAGGCTGATCGTCCCGCCCTGGAGCCGCTCCCCCAGCAGGGCCAGGCCGATCGCCGCCGCGGCGACCGGATTGGCGAGGGTGACGACGGCGAGCGGTGCGCCGAGGCCGCCCCGGTAGGCGGTCTGGGACAGGAGCAGTCCGCCCATCGCGAAGGCCGACACGAGCACCGCGACGACCACGAGGCGCACGCTGATCAGCGGGCCTGTGGTGTGGTCGGTGACGGCGACGGTCAGGGTCTGGGTCAGCGCGGAGGCGACACCCGAGGTGATGCCGGAGGCCGCGGCGTGGCGCAGACCGGGGCGCGCGCCAGGGCGGCTGAGCCCGGCGACGAGGGCCATGGTCGCGGCGCCGACGGCGAGCGCCTCGGTCAGGCTCAGCGTCTCGTGCGGAGCGGCGCCGCCCGCCGTCATCAGCAGGGCCCCCAGGCCCAGCAGGGTCAGGAGGGTGCCGCGCCATTCCGTCGTCGTGACCTTGCGGCCCGCGGCCCGCGCGCCCAGCGGTACGGCTGCGACCAGGGTGAGCGCGCCGAGCGGCTGGACCAGGGTCAGCGGGCCGTACTTCAGTGCGGCGACGTGCAGCAGGGCGCCGCCCGCGTTCAGCCCGACGGCCGCCCACCACGCGCCGCTGCCGAGCAGCCGGAGCGTTCCGGTGCCCGGTGCGGTGCGTCCCGCGAGCCGCGCCTGGGCCACCGCGGCCGAGGCGTAGGCGGCGGCGGAGACGAGCGACAGCGCGACGGCGACCAGGGTGGCGTTCATCGCCCGGTCCCGGAGGAGGCGTACGAAGAGGCACGGCCGGAGGCGTACGGCGCGGCGACGGCGTGGGCGGGCGCGCCGGCCACGGACGGCCACGGCAGGTGGGCCCGGACCGGTTCCGCGCGTGGCAGCCGCAGCGCCGCGAGGGCGACCGAAAGCAGTGCGGCCACCACGATCGAGTCCAGCCAGTAGTGGTTGGCGGTGCCGACTATGACGAGCAGCGTGATCGCGGGGTGCAGCAGCCACAGCCAGCGCCACCGCGAGCGGGTGGCGACGACGAGGCCGACGCCGACCATGACCGCCCAGCCGAAGTGCAGCGAGGGCATGGCAGCGAACTGGTTCGCCATCGAGTCGGCGGCCGGCGTGGATCCGTACACCGTCGGCCCGTAGACCTGCCCGGTGTCGACCAGGCCTGTCGCGGCGAGCAGCCGGGGCGGGGCGAGCGGGAACAGCAGGTGCAGGGCGAGGGCGGCGCCGGTGAGCACGGCGAGGACGCGGCGTGACCAGAGGTAGTGGCGCGGGCGGCGCCAGTACAGCCAGGCGAGGAAGAGCAGGGTGGCCGGGAAGTGCACGGTCGCGTAGTAGGTGTTCGCGAGGTGGATCAGCGTCTCGTCGTGGAGCAGCAGGCCCTGTACGGCACCCTCACCGGGCAGGTGCACGGCGCGTTCGAAGTCCCAGACGCCTCCGGCGTTGTGGAACGCCTCGTCGACGTGACCGTTGGCCGCCTGGCGGCCGAACTTGTAGATCACGAACAGTCCTACGACGAGAAGAAGCTCGCGGACGAGGGGCGGTCGGGCAGAAGTGTCCGGCTCCCGATCGGCGGGCCTGCTACCGGCGAACTTCATCCGGTGCCCCTTTGCTGACGATGCGGTGTTTCGGTGGCAGGAACGAGTCCCTGCCGTATCGATACGCCAGTGTACCGATACGGAGGCGTATCGGAACACTCGCGTATCGGTACACTGGCGTATCGAGGCACCTCGTCGCAGAATCGCAGAGAGGGAAAGCGCATGTCGTCGCAGCAATGGGCGCCGGAGCAGGCCACCGCGTCGCGCCGCTCGAAGATCACGCCGGAGCGGGCCCAAGAGCTCTACACGGCCGTGCTCGACATGCTGAGAGAGAGCGGCTACGAGTCGCTCACGATGGAAGGCGTCGCCTCCCGGTCCCGCTGCGGCAAGTCCACGCTCTACCGCCAGTGGGGATCGAAACCCGAACTGGTCGTCGCCGCACTCCACGGGACCCGGCGCGGGCTGCTCGGCCGGATCGACACGGGCACCCTGGCGGGGGATCTGCGGGAAGCGGCGCGCGCCATCGGCGAGGAGTCCGGACGCGACACCCCCCTGATGCTGGCCCTGAGCCACGCCGCGCTGCAGAGCCCCGAGCTGCTGTGCGCGCTGCGCGAGTCACTGATCCTGCCCGAGCTGGCGGCGATCGACGCGATGGTCGCGCGCGGCGTGGAACGGGGCGAGGTGGCCGCGGACAACCCGGCCGTGGAGTTCGTCTCCGCCCAGCTGCTCGGCGTGATGCGCGCCCGCCCGCTCCTGGAGGGCGCCTACGCGGACGAGACGTTCCTCGCCCGCTTCGTGGAAGGCGCCGTCTTTCCCGCACTCGGCCTCGACGCTCAGGCGTCCCGGCCCTGACAGACGTGGGCCGTCGTCCGAGCGGATGACGACGGTTCACCCGCGCCGCACCGTGGGGACGGGGGCGGCGCACACCCCGGCCGGCCGGTGACTTCTGCGGAAGTCACCGGCCGGCCGCGTTTCGGCAGAAGGGAAAGAGAACCCCCGCCCGCCCGACCCCTCCGACAGATGGGCAGGCCCGCCCCACCCCTCCGACACATGGGCAGGCCCGCCCGACCGCCCCTTTTCGTCCCCTTGACGATATGAACGCCGAGCCTTTATCGTCTCTATGACGAGAACAAGGGGGTCCCTCATGGCCGACATCACCCGGCGCTTCGGCTGGCGCCATCTGCGCTCCGCGCCCACCGCCCACATCCGCCACCACAAGCGCGGCGTGCTCGTTCACGACGGAGCGGGGCTGAGCTTCTGGTACCGGTCGCTGAGCGCCGCGCTCTCCGAGGTGCCCGTCAACGACCGGGAGCTGGCCATGGGGTTCCACGCCCGCACGGCCGACTTCCAGGACGTCACCGTGCAGGCCACCGTCACGTACCGGATCAGCGATCCGGCCGAGGCGGCCGCCCGCCTCGACTTCTCCGTCGACCCCGACACCGGTGCATGGCGCGGCGCCCCGCTGGAGCAGATCGCGACGCTGCTCACGGAGACGGCCCAGCAGCACACCCTCGACGTCCTGGCCCGCACTCCCCTGGCCGCCGCGCTGGTGGACGGGGTCGCCGCGGTACGCGAACGGGTGGCGGCCGGTCTGGCCGGCGAGCCCCGGCTGCCCGCCACCGGCATCGACGTGGTGGCCGTGCGCGTCGTGGCCATCCGCCCCGAGGCCGAGGTGGAACGCGCGCTGCGCACCCCCGCCCGCGAGCAGATCCAGCAGGAGGCCGACCGGGCCACCTACGAACGCCGGGCGGTGGCGGTCGAGCGTGAGCGGACGATCGCCGAGAACGAGCTGGCCAGCCAGATCGAGCTGGCCCGGCGCGAGGAGCAACTGGTCGAGCAGCGGGGCACCAACACCCGCCGCGAGGCCGAGGAGCACGCGGCGGCCGACGGTGTGCGCGCCGAGGCCGAAGCAGCACGCACGGTGCGTCTCGCCCGTGCCGAGGCGGAAGCGGCCCGTGAGGTCGGCGCGGCCCGTGCAGAGTCGCAGGCGGCCTGGCTGCGGGTGCACGGCGAGGTGGACGCCGCGACCCTGCACGCGCTGGCCGTCACCCGGCTCGCCGAGAACCTGCCGCGCATCGACAGCCTCACCCTGTCCCCCGACGTCCTCACCGGCCTGCTCACCAAGCTCGGCAGGGCCACGCCGGAGGCCCGGGCGTGAGTCTGGCCCCGCGGGCGGTCCTGGTCCACCGCACCACCGAGTACGAGGAGTTGCTGACCCGACACGGCACGCATGGCCAGGCGGCGTTCTTCCTCTCCAGCCGGGGCCGGTCCATCGACGAGGTGGCCCGGCGGCACGAACGTACCCGCCAGGCGCTGGCCGATGTGGCGGCGGCCGTTCCCCTCCAGTGGCGCCACTCGCGGGTGGAGCGGGCGGACCTGGACCGGTTCCTGTTCGCACCCGAGGACGTGGTGGTCGTCGTCGGGCAGGACGGGCTGGTCGCCAACGCCGCCAAGTACCTCTCCGGGCAGCCTGTCGTGGGCATCGACACCGACCCCGGCCGCAACCCCGGCGTCCTGGTGCGCCACCGGCCGGCCGACGCGGCCGCCCTGCTGCGGGCCGCCGTGACGCCGGGCGCACGGGCCGACGAGCTGACCATGGTCGAGGCGGTGGCCGACGACACCCAGCGGCTCCTGGCGCTCAACGAGATCTACCTCGGCCCCGCCGGGCACCAGACGGCTCGCTACCGGCTCGGCACCGGCCCTGCGGACTCCCCCGCCGAGTCACAGGCCTCGTCCGGCGTTCTGGTCGGCACGGGCACCGGTGCCACCGGATGGCTGCGCTCGCTGTGGCAGGAACGTCACAGCCCGCTCGCCCTGCCGGCCCCGACCGACCCCCGGCTGCTCTGGTTCGTACGGGAGGCCTGGCCGTCACCGGCGACGGGCACCTCGCTCGTCTCGGGTGAGCTGGGCCGGGGGCAGGGACTGCGGCTCACCGTCGAATCGGACCGGCTGGTGGTCTTCGGCGACGGCATGGAGGCGGACGCGCTGGAGCTGACGTGGGGCCAGACCGTGCGGCTCGGCGTCTCGGCCACCTCGCTGCGGCTGGCGGTGTGACCGGCGCGGGCGCGTCCGGTCCCCGTAGGCTCGACGCCCGACCCGGTCCGGCCCCCGCCAGGAGAGCGCCATGGATGCAGATGCCACACCCGTCCCGTCCCGCAACGCCCGACCGCCCGTGGCCCAGGCGGCCCTGGGGGTCGGCGTGCTCGTGCAGGACGGGCAGGGGCGGATCCTGCTGGGGCGGCATCACAGCGGCACCTGGGAGCTGCCCGGCGGCAAGGTCGATCCGACGCACGAGTCGATCGCGGCGGCGGCGGTGCGTGAGCTCCGGGAGGAGACGGGGCTGGAGGCGGCCGAGCGCGACGTACGCGTCTTCGCGATGCTGCACGACGCGGTCCACGGGATCAACCGGGTGACGATGGCCGCACGGGTGACCGTCGGGAGTGGCGCCGCGCAGGTGACCGAACCCCATCTCATCAGCGCCTGGCGATGGATCCGGCCCGAAGAGCTCCCAGTGCCGCTCTTCGACCCCTCGGCGCAGATCCTCGCGGCCTGGCGCCCCGATCTCGGCATCGCGCACCCGCCCGTGCACCGGCTGGACATCGCGACCGAGAACACACAGGCATAGCCCTATATCCATTAATCATTTGCCTAGGGCTCGTAGGCAGGGTTAGCGTCGTCGGTATGAAGGCCGTGACCGAGCAGGACATCCGCACATCGTTCGTCAATTGCTCCAAGGGAGAAGCGGGGCGTCTGCCGCTGCCCCGCGATCTCGACGAGCTGTCGTGGGACGACCTCGACTTCCTGGGGTGGCGCGACCTCTCCGCCCCGGGGCGCAGCTACATCGTCACCGAGCACGAGGACAAGCTGACCGGCATCTCGCTGCGCTTCCCCTCCCAGCAGCGCGGATTCCTCCACCGCAGCATGTGCTCGCTCTGTCTGACCACGCACCCGGGCAGCGGGGTGTCCCTGATGACCGCCCGCAAGGCGGGTCCGGCGGGGCGCGAGGGCAATTCGGTGGGCCTGTACATGTGCACCGACCTGGACTGCTCGCTCTACGTACGGGGGAAGAAGGCGGTGGCGTCGGGGGCTCGCTTCAAGGAGTCACTGACCGTCGAGGAGCAGATCGCGCGCACGACGGCCAATCTTTCGGCGTTCGTCGCCAAGCTCTTCGGCTGAGCCGGGCCCGTACGGCCGCGCCCGCCCCGGCGGTCCAGCCGTCGGGGCGGGCACGGGCGTGCGCGCGGACCGGCTAGCGCGCCGTGCGCGTGCCGTGCACCGTCGCGTAGTCCGGCGCCGCGTTCCGTCGTCCCTCGACACCTCCCCGCACGGCGCCCTGGTTCACCAGCCGGACCGCGTCGGGTCCGACACCGGTCTGCTCGGCGGTGACCGCCAGCGCGATGCTGTTGGCGCCCTGTGGCTCCAGGAAACCGGCCGGGATGACGAACTCCTTCTGCGGGCCGACGTTGTTGACGTACTGGCCGGTGTTCCAGCCGTTGACGAAGATCTGGACGCGGTACTTGTCCGCCTTCGCGCTGTCGTCGTCGATCCGCAGGCCTACCGCCGTGTCCGTACCCCTGGGAAGGTTCAGCCGGGCCGTGGTGCGGTACCACCGCACCCCGGGGCGGTCGCTCTTGAGCGAGCCGGTCCGTTCCCAGGACCCGTCCGGTGCGCCGGGCAGGTGCCAGCCCATGCGCTCGCCGTACAGACCTCCGTTGTTGTAGGGACCGCGTGCGGTGTCGGCGGGGTGCGGCCCGCCGAGGGCGCCCTGGATCCTCCAGTCGACCTTGCCCGCTCCGGCGATGTCGACGTCGGACAGGCCCCGGCCGCCCTTGGACCGGCCGTCGGAACTCCAGTCCTCGTACTGGCCCATGTTCCGGACCAGGACCGCGAGTACGGCGGGCTTGCCCGGTTCGGCCAGTCCGGCAGGGACCGTGTGGGTGGCGGTGCCGTCCCCCTGGGCGCCGAGGTAACGGCCGTTCAGCCAGACGAGAGCGTGTCCGGCGGTGCCGGTCTTCACCGTGACCTGGACCGTCCGGCCGGCGGCGGCCGGCGTGTAGTGGCCGCGGTACCAGGTGTCGCCCTCGTGGAAGCCGTACTCGTCGGTGTCCAGCACCACCCCGGAAACCGCGCCGGGCCCGTGCCGCGGATTGGCTGCCGTGGTCCGGTCCGCCACCGTCCAGTCCGAGTCGTCGAACGCTGTCGTGTGTTCGGGATCGGACCCCGCGGCGCGCCATGTGTCCAGGGCGGGCAGCGACACCTCCGCCGGGCCCGGCACGTCGGCGACGAGCGCTCCTGCCTCGTCCCGGCTCACCGCCAGGCGGCGTCTGTTCCAGGTGAGGCTGTCCACGCCGGCGGGGGCGAAGACGCGCACCCGCCCGGCCCGGCGGGTGTCGCCGGTCAGATCGAGCCGGGCGCCGGCGACCCGGGCCGTGCGGGCGAGTTCCGGCCCCAGGACCAGCACGTCGCTGCTCCCGGCGTCGAGCTGCCAGGTGGCGGCGACGCCCTCCCGGTCGGAGATCACGAGGGTGAGCACACGGTCACCGCCGCTCACGCGCACCGTCCGGGTGCCCTCGTGCACGTAGTTGATCCGCAGGTCGCCCCGCTCCGGGTCCCAGGTGGTCTCCACCGGCGCCCCGTCCAGGCTGGTGACCTCGGGCTTCTGCGCGTAGCGCAGCACGGTCTCGCCGTCCGTGCCCTTCGCGCCGTCGAGGACGAGCAGATCACGCCCGGCGTTCAGCCGGGTCAGCAGCTGCGAGGTGGAGTAGACGAGCCGGTGCGGCCCGAAGGCGTAGTCCGCGACGAGGGTCGCCGCGTCGCGCCCGCCCACGGTGATCGCGGTGCCCTGTTTCTGTGGGACGCGTGGGTAGGCGGCGGGCCCGGCGGAGGGGCCGGCCAGGTCGAGCGGGAAGGTGACGCGGCTGGTCGTGGTGTCGTCGGAGTCCGGGTGGCGCAGCGTGATCAGCCGCGTCCCGTTGCCCGAGACGGAGGTGTCGCCCGCCTTCTCGGTGGACAGGCGCTGCTGGGCCTTGACGGGGCCGCCCCCCGTGACGGTGACCGCCGGGGCGGTGACGGCCTGGGCGGAGGCGATCGGCTTCACGGCGTTCTGCAGGGAGCCGAACTCCTTCTGCACGGCGAGCTTGGGAGTGATCGCGCGGTTCTCGGCGATCGCCGCCCCGTAGTCGTAGGAGGTGAATCCGGAGCCGGGGTCGCCGGTCCAGCCCCAGTTCGTACCGCCGTACTCCATGTACGTGTTGAACATGGTGGCGCCGTTGGCCAGGTTGTTCACGGCGAACTGGCGGGTGAAAGCGGTGTCCGTGAACGTGGCGCACTCGTTCGTTTGGAAGTCGCGGCCCCAGGCGGTGAACGCGCCGCCCTGCCCCTCGGCGACGAAGACGGGCGTGCGGGGCGCGTAACCGCGGATGCGGGACTCGTAGTCCTTCAGCTGCCCCCGGCTGCCCGCGCAGTCGAAGCCCAGCGGGTAGGTGTCGAAGGCGTAGAGGTCCAGCCGGGAGCCGCCGGGCCCGCCCGGCACGTTCCAGCCGTGGCCGGTGCCGTAGTCGTTGTGGAACAGGGGCACGGTGATGCCCTGGTCGACGACGGCGCTCTGCAGTCTCTCGATGTAGTCGACGTGCTCGGGCGAGTTGTCGATCTGTTCGTTCTCGACCTGGTAGGCGATGACGCTGCCGCCTCCGTCGGTGATCTGGTGTCGGCGGATGATGCCGTTGACGGCCTTCAGCCACTCCAGGTCGGCCGCCAGGTTCTGCGGGTCGGCCGTGCGCTGCTCGCCCTGGTACGTGGTCATGTACGGCGGCAGGCCGCCCATGCTCACTTCGGCGTTGATGTACGGGCCCGGGCGGGCGATCACGTACAGGCCCTCCTGCTCGGCCATGGTCAGGAGCCGGTCGATGTCGCGGACCCCGCTGAAGTCGTACGTGCCGGGTTCGCCGGAGTGGTAGCCCCAGAAGAAGTACAGCGACACGGCGTTGAAGCCGGACGCCTTCAGCTTCTGCAGGACGTCACGCCACTGGTCGGGGCTCGGCAGCCGCCAGTAGTGGAACTCTCCGGACCACACGACCAGCCGCTCGCCGTCGACCTTGAGCGACTTCTCGTCCCAGGCGACGGTGTGGGGCCGGTGGTCGTTGCCCGGGAAGCGGTGGGGGACGGCCGACGCGGCCGCGGGGGCCCGCCCGGGCGGGCCGCTGGTGTGCGCGGACGCCGGCAGGGGCGAGGCGAGGGACAGCACGAGACCGGTGGCCAGGCCGCCGACGACGGCCCGCCGTCGTAAGACGTGCAGCCGGTGGGGGTGATGCGTCATGAACGCCCTTTCGCTGTGTGCTCATGGTGCCGCTCCGTGGGCCACGGAGCCGGTCGTGGTGAGCCGTGCGGGTCAGCCGATGCCGACCGCCACCTCGGCGGGGACCAGTCGCGTTCCGTCGGTCAGCCGGAAGTCGAGCGTGATCCGGCCCGAGCCGGGCGCCGCGTCCGCGGTGGCGCGCACGCCCACCCGCTGGACGCCGCCCCGGGTGCCGCGCACCCTCAGCGTGCCGTGGGCGGGCTCCACGAGGACTCCGCCGGGCGCGGTCGCCGACCAGTGGACGGTGTGGCCGGAGAAGTCGACGTCCTGGGCCTCCACGTCGAGTGGCACGGAGTCACCGCCCGCTTCGAGAGCCAGGAATCCCGGGTTCCCGAAGCCCGCCGCCGCACTCGCGTAGGTGTCGACGACGGCCTGGCGGATCCGCGCGTCGTCGTACGGCGCCTGGCCCGCGGGGCCGTTCCACCGCCACCACGCCTGCATGTTCGGCAGGCAGATGCCGGTGAACCGGTTGCGGTGCACGAGTGTCCGGTATTCCCGCCGTGCGGTGTCGAGTTCGGCGCTGCCGGCCGGGGCCAGGCCGATCCTCATGTCGGCCAGGGCGATGTCGAGGTTGCGGGTCAGCCGGTCGAGCAGGGTGCGGGGCGCCGCCCCGTTCACCTGACCGGTGGCCTCCTGGAGAGCGGCGCGGGCCTGCGTGTAGTGCGTGGTGAGGGCTGCGGGAGTGTGGGTGTCCGGGTCGAGGCGCGTGAGGTCGTAGTAGCGCCCCATCGCGGCTGCCGCCCCGGCGCCGAAACGTGCCTGGAGGTACCCGTCGAGGAAGGCACCGCCGTCCAGGGTGCTGTCCCAGGCAAGCGCGGCGAAGAGGTTCTGGACGTGCTCGTACGTGATCCAGTCGCCCGGCTCGCTGTACATCCCGTAGCCGTTGACACCGAGCCCCGACTCGAAGCCGATGTCGCCCGCCATGGTGGTGAGCGGGTGCACCGGCAGGCTACGCCAGCGGTAGCGCCGGTAGTACTCGTACATCGCGAGCGGGCCCCGGTGCGTGGTGCGCCAGGCACGCAGCGCGTTCGCGAAGGAGACGTTGGCCCCGACCGCGGGGTCGCCGAGGTGGCCGTCGTAGTTCCGGGAGTACGGGGCGAAGTCGACGATGACCTCGGGATCGCTCGCGTACTCCGGGTCGGGCGGCCGGACGGTGGAGGCGTACGCGATCCGTTCGACCCGGACCCCGGGCAGTTCCTGACGCAGCACCCGGACGAGTTCGTTGACCACCACCGACTCCGCGTTGGCCGCACTGCCGTACCGGTCGAGGATCGGCTTCTGGAAGGCGCCGACGTCCGGCGGCCAGCAGTCGAAGACGGTGATCTCCGGACGCTCGCGGAGGAAGGCGAGGACCTTGGCCACGTACGCGTCCAGGGCCTGAGGATCGTAGATGTCGAAGAGCGGGCCGCCGGACGTGTAGAACCGCGGGTAGTCGGCCTTCGGCAGGAAACTGTCGTACCCGTGGCCGCCGGTCTCGATGCGCAAGGAGCGCTTGGCGGCCTCGCGGACCAGCACCTCGCGCACGCCGTCGTACGTGGTGACGCCCAGGCCCAGGTAATCGGTCGGGTAGACGAAGGTGTTGAGCCGGTTCTTCGCCATCCAGTCGAGCAGGGGCGGCAGGCTCGCCGCGGTGTGGCTGAAGCCCTCCTCGGCGTACTGCCGTCGCAGCTGCGAGGCCGGCCGGTCGGTGAGGCGTACGGCGGTCAGGGCGAGGGTGCGGCTCTTCGGTACGTACTCGTGGTGGCCCTCGTACGCCGGGAACGCCGGGGCGAAGAAGCGAACACCGACCCGTTCCAGCAGGGCGTAGACGGCGTAGAGCGGCGCCCGGTCGCCCTGGCCCGTCAGCAGGAGGGAGGTGCCGTCGCCGAGCAGGGTGAAGGAGTCCTCCGGGGCCCCGGACAGTTCCCGGCCTGCGTCCCCGAGCCGGGCCTCGGGTATGCCGTCCCGTGCGCCGGATCCGGCGCGCAGGGCGACCAGGCCGGTGACGCCCTCGGGCAGGGCGGTGCCGGGAGGGGCGGCGGCGCGCAGCGGGAGGCGGGCGCCGGTGATCCTGTGGAGGTAGTCGCGCAGCTCGGTGGCGGCGAACTCGGCGCTGCCGCCGCCCCACCAGAGCACGGAGGCTCTGGCCCGGCCGCCGGAGGCGACCGGAAGCCGGGCGCCTTCCGCCGCGGCGTCCGTGGCGGTGATTCCCGGCAGGAGGGCGGCGCCGGCCAGGCCGGCGGCTCCCACCAGGAATCCGCGCCGTCTCACGGCACTCGGTGCGGTGGTGAGGTCTTGGTGCGAGGCGTCATTCATGAGCGGTCCGCCTTTCCGGCTGCGGTGTACAGGTCACCGAGGTAGTAGTCCGAGGCCTTGTCCGCCTTCGGCAGCTTTCCCATCCGGTTGAAGACGCCGGACAGTCCGTCGAACCAGCCGTCGACCGTGCCGTCCTGGGTAAGCTTCGTGAGCTCGGCCGAGGGCAGGATCTTCACGTACTTGGTGGAGCCCTTGAGCTGCCCGGCCGGCAGCTTCAGGAAGTCGGCTGCCACGGTCTCCGACTCCTCGGGGTGTGCCGCGATCCAGTCACCGGCCTCCTTGAGCACCCCGGTCACCTTCTTGACGAGCTCCGGGTCGCCGGAGGCCAGCTTCGGCTGGGTGACGAAGACGTTGGGGAAGGTCATCTCGGGGTAGTAGTCCTGCGTCTGGCTGATCTCCTTCAGATCGGGCACCTTCTTCTTCATCGTGTCGATGAGCGGGTACCAGGTGGCCGCCGCGTCGACCTGCCCCGAGGAGAACGCCGTGACGACGGTCGAGGCGTCCATGGCCACCTTCGTGACGTCGTCCGGCTTCAGACCGGCCTCGTTCAGCGCGAGGTCGAGGATCATGTCTCCGGAGGTGCCTTCGGCGACGGCCACCTTCTTGCCCTTGAGGTCGGCGGGCTTCTCGATGCCGGAGCCGGGCCGGGCGATGACCCGGTCGGCGAGACCCAGCATGTTGACGGAGACGATGGAGGCGCGGCCGGAGGCAGGCAGCCACAGTGCGCCGGGGCCGAGGTAGCCGAAGTCCAGACTGCCGGTGCCAAGGGCGGTGACCTGGAGCGGCCCGTTGGTGAAGACCCTCAGTTCGGGGGTGACGCCCGCCTTCTTCCACAGCCCCTGCTTCTGGGCGACGGCCAGCGCGACGGAACCGCTGTAGTCGGCGATGTATCCGAACGTCACCTTCCGCGCTCCGCCGGCACCGTCGGAGGAGTCGTCCCCGCAGGCGGTGGCGGTGGTCAGGAGCGCCAGGGCCATGAGCAGACCGGCGGTTCGGCGGCGGACGGCGGGGATCGACTTCATGACGTCATTCCTTCGAGAGCCGGCTGGTGGTGGACGGCGTGCCACACCCGGGCGCGCAGCTCGGCGAACTCGGGCGACAGCCGCTGTTCCTCGGTGCGCGGATAGGGCAGCGTGACCGGGATGACGGTGTGGACGCGGCCGGGGCGGGCCGCCATGACGACGACGCGGCCGGCGAGGAAGACGGCCTCGTCGACGTCGTGGGTGATGAACATGACGGTGCGCCGGTCGCGGCCCCAGGTGTCGAGGAGGGACTCCTGCATCCGGACCCTGGTGAGGGAGTCGAGCGCGCCGAAGGGCTCGTCCATGAGGAGGACCTTGGGGTCCACGGCGTAGGCGCGGGCGATGGCGCAGCGCTGTTTCATGCCGCCGGAGAGGGTCTTGGGCAGGGAGCCGGCGAAGTCGGTGAGGCCGACGAGTTCGATGACCTCGCGGGCGCGGCGCCGCCGCTCCGTCCTGGCGACACCGGCGACCTTGAGTCCGTACTCGACGTTGGCGGTGACGGTCATCCAGGGGAAGAGCGCGTACTGCTGGAAGATGACGCCGCGTTCGGGGGCGGGGCCGTGGACGGGTGTACCGTCCACGGTGACTTCGCCGCCGGTCGCGTCGAGGAGTCCGGCGGCGATGTTCATCAGGGTGCTCTTGCCGCAGCCCGAGGGGCCGACGACGGTGACGAACTCCCCGTCCTCGATGGTGAGGCTCACTCGGTCGAGGGCCAGGAAGTCGCCGTTCTTGACCGCGAAGTCGCGGGTCACGTCGTGGAATTGGATCGTGGGCATGGTTACCGCCGTTCCTGCCAGTGGGTGAGCCTGCGCTCGGCGACGAGCAGCAGCCGGTCCATGACGAGGCCGATCGCGCCGATCGCGATGAGCTGGACGAAGATGGTCGGCAGGTCGTAGTAGAGCTGTGCCTGTTGCATCCGGAAGCCCAGTCCGCCCTGGGCCGCGATGAGTTCGGCGGCGACGACGGTCGCCCAGGAGGCGCCGAGCCCGATCCGCATGCCGACCAGGATGAACGGGGTGGAGGCCGGCACGACGACGCCGAGGAAGACCTGCGGGTCGCGGGCGCCGAGCACCCGGGCCGCGTTGACGAGGGTGACGTCGACGGCGACGACGCCCTGGAAGGTGGAGACGACACAGGACAGGAACGAGGCGAGGAAGATCACGAAGATCTTGGGGGTCTCGTCGATGCCCATGAGGACGATGGCGAGCGGGATGATCGCGAGCGGCGGCACCATGCGGAAGAACTGCAGCCACGGCTCGATCAGCCGGCGGACGACGGGGTACCAGCCCATGAGGAAGCCGACGGGAATCGCCAGGAGGACACCGAGGACGTAGCCGGTGAGGACGCGTTTCAGGCTGGCGCCCGCGTCTTCGAAGAGCGTGCCGTCGGCGATGAGTTCACCCGCCCTGCGCCCCACGGAGACGGGGCCGGGGAAGCCGTCGATGCCGCTGTGGGCGAGGGCCACCCAGCTGAGCAGTCCGAGCGCGGCGGAGGCGAGGGCGAGCAGGACGGCGGTGAGCCGGCCGGTCCCCCGCGCCGTGGTGCTGGTACCGTGCGCACTTTTCGGGGGCGACGGCTTCGTGCGCGGCGGGCTCGTCCGTCGCTCCTCGGGGGCTCGGGCCGGCGCCTTCATGCCACTTCCTCCGCGACGCCGTCGACGTCCGCGGCGCGGTCGCCGCCGATGTCGGCCATGTAGCTCATCCAGGTGTAGGCCGGGTCGCCGCGGCGCAGCAGCTCGCGGTAGAGCCGGACGGTGAGGTCGCGCCGGACCTCCGCGTAGGCGGGCGCGTCATAGACGTTGTGGAGTTCGTGCGGGTCGGTCTCCAGGTCGTACAGCTCGTGCACGCTCTCCGGGTTGTGCACCAGCTTGTGGCGCCGGTCGCGGAGCATCCGCTGGGAGTACGGGAAGTGGTGGCCGTGGAACTCGGCGACGATCTCGTGGCGGCTGTCCCCGCTGTCGGCCCCGTGCAGCAGGGGCAGCAGGCTGGTGCCGTCGCACAGGCCGGGCACGGGCGCGCCGGCCAGTTCGAGAATGGTCGGGTTGAGGTCGACGAGGCCGGCGAAGTCGTCGCTGACCTGTGCGGGGGCGCCGGGGACCCGGGCGATGCCGGGGATGCGGTAGATGTCCTCGTACATCGCCGGGCCCTTGTCGTTCAGCCGGTGGGCGCCGGTGAACTCGCCGTGGTCGGCGGTGAAGAAGACCGCCGTGTCGTCCCACAGGCCGTGCCCCTTGAGCGCGTCGATCAGCCGGCCCGCCTGGTGGTCGATCATGGTGACGTAGCCCCAGTAGACGGCGATGAGCTTGCGCCAGGCGGCGGCGTCGAAGTCGTCGGACGACCAGTAGGCGCTGTACTGGCGCTGCACCTCGGGTTTCCCGGCGAAGGTCTCGGCCATCGAGGCGGGCAGGGGTACGTCGTCGGGGTCGTACAGGTCGTAGTAGCTGTCGGGGATCAGGTAGGGCAGATGCGGGCCGTACCAGTGGCACGACAGCATGAACGGCGTGCCGTTCGCCTTCCAGTCGGCCGCGTAGCGGTCGAGCAGACCGAGCGTGCGGTCGGTGAGGAAGGCCTCGATGGTGGCTTCGGCGGGCTGCTGGAGCCGGCCCGCGATGAGGTGGCCCCGGCCGGTGCCGTTGGCCGCGGTCCCGAAGACGGGCTCGCGTACGGAGAAGGGCGGGAAGCCGTTGTCCTCCAGCCACTTCTCGTACGAGGGGTGGTGGACGGGGTTGAGCGCGCCGGGCAGGTGCTCCCCGTCCAGGCCGTAGAACTCGGGGCCGCGCTCGCGGCCGATGTGCCACTTGCCGACGTGGCCCACCGAGTAGCCCTGATCCGTCAACTGCCGCCAGAGCATGGGGTGGTCGTCGGCGAGTTCGTCCTTGCTCCCCCCGTTGCGTTCCGGGTTGTTCAGCATGCCGTGACGGAACGGGTGCAGGCCGGTGGCCAAGGAGGCGCGGGCCGGGGTGCAGATCGCCGTCGGGGTGTAGAAGCGGTCGAAGCGGGTTCCCTCGGCCGCCAGGGCATCCAGGGCGGGGGTGTCGACGAGCGGGTTGCCGTAGCAGCCCAGGGTGTCGACCCGGTGCTGGTCGGTCATCAGGAACAGGACGTTGCGCGGAGCCACTCGGGCCGCCCTTTCGGTGGTCGCTCACGGTGCTGCAGGGAGGCCGGCACGCGGTACGGCGTCGGCTCGACGGGTGCCGGTGCAGGCAATTGACCGGAACTGTAAGGACGCCGAGTTTTTTACGTCAACCCTTGGGAATAAACATCGTGTGAATTCGTCCGGGCCATTGACAGAAACCCCTTGACCGATCGACCATGCGTCCATGACGGAACGCACCGATGCCCTCCAGCGCCTGCGCCGGGCCAACGAAGCCGCCGTACTCGGTGAACTGCGCAGGTCGGGCGCGCTGAGCCGCGGCGAGCTGAAGGCGCGGGTCGGTCTCTCCCGCACGACCCTGTTCGCGATCGTGTCCGATCTGCTGGAGCGCAAAGCCGTCGTCGAACAGCAGGCCCCCGACCCCGAGCAGCCACGCGGCCGTGGCCGGCCGGCCCTGGAGGTCACGCTCAACTCCCGCGGTGCCGAGCTGATCGGCATCGACCTGCAGCGTCACCACATCCACGTGGTCGTGGCCAACTGCGCGCACGAGATCGTCGGCCGCCACAGTGCCCCCGTCCCGGCGGACAGCGGCGCCGCCGAACGCGCCGCACAGGCGATCCGCGCGGTCGAGGACCTGGTGCGGCGGGAGGACATCGACCTCGCCCCCGTCGCGGGCATCGGCCTCGGCCTTCCCGGCTTCGTGCAGAACCCGGCCTCCGGTGATCCGCGCACCATGACGCCGTTCGCCGGTCATGTCGCCGACGTGCTGGGCCGGCACTTCGACGCCCCCGTGCTCACCGACAACAACTCGCGGCTCGCGGCGCTGGCCGAGGTGACCTGGGGGGCGGCTCGCGGGATCGACAACGCCGTCTACCTGCGCTGGTCGGAGGGGGTCGGTGGCGGGCTCGTCGTCAACGGCGCTCTGGTGCACGGCGCCCATGGCACCGCCGGGGAGATCGGCCACACCAGTTGCGACCCCGAGGGGAAGCCCTGCCACTGCGGTGGCCGGGGCTGCCTGGAGGGGCTCATCTCCGTCCCCGCCCTGCTCGCCGCCTGCGCCGATCGCGGCGTCACGGCGACGGACGCCGGGCAGCTGATCGCACTCGCCGCCGAGGGCCAGCCGGACACGGCCGAGGTGATCCGGAGCGCGGCCGTCGTCGCGGGGCGGGTGCTCGCGGCCCTCGCCGCCCAGGTCGACCCCGAGTGCGTCGTCGTCTACGGGGAACCGGCGTCCCTCGACACCCTGGTCCTCGCACCGATCCGCGAGCAGCTCGCCGCGCTCTCCCTGCCTTCGGCGCCCCGCACCATCGAGGTCCGCGGATCCACCCTCGGCGGTGACGCGGCCGCGCTCGGCGGGGTGGCCCTGCTGCTGCGCACCACCGGCCAGGACCTGGCGGAGCTTCTCGACCGCCCGGCCCCCGCGCTCCCTGAGGGCACCTCACGGTGAACGCCTGCTGCGGACCGGCCCGCGACAACGCCGCGACGGCGGCCGCGACCACCCTGGCGGCTCCCCCGGCGGACTTCGCCGTACCCGAGCGCCGCCGCGCCGAGCTGCTGCGCGGCATGGTGGCGGTGCCCGGCGGTCCGTTCCTGATGGGCGGCGAGGACGAGGACGCGTTCCCGGCCGACGGCGAGGGGCCGGTACGGGAGGTGACCCTCGCCCCCTTCCACATCGACGCCGCCTGCGTCACCAACGCCCGCTTCGCCGTCTTCGTCAAGGCGACCGGCTATCGCACCGAGGCCGAACTCATCGGCTGGTCCTATGTGTTCGGCGCCCTCGTCCCGCAGGAGGCCCGGCACGCCGTGCTGCCGGGCACCGTGCCCGGCGCCCCCTGGTGGCGCGCGGTGGCCGGAGCGCACTGGCGCGCCCCCGAGGGGCCCGGTACCTCGATCGGTGACCGCCGCGACCACCCGGTGGTCCACATGTCGTGGCACGACGCGACGGCCTACGCCCGCTGGGCCGGCAAGCGGCTGCCCACCGAGGCCGAGTGGGAGAAGGCGGCCCGGGGCGGACTCGTGCGGGCCCGCTTCCCGTGGGGCGACGAGCTGACCCCGAACGGCCGGCACCGCTGCAACATCTGGCAGGGCGACTTCCCCGTACGCGACACACGCGAGGACGGCTTCGCGGGCACCGCGCCCGCCAAGGCGTACGCCCCCAACGGCTACGGCCTCTACAACACCTCGGGCAACGTGTGGGAGTGGTGCGCCGACCGCTTCAGCGCCGAATGGCACGCCGACGCCCGCCCGGAGACCCGCTCCGACCCGGCCGGGCCGCCGCACGGCGAGAACCGGGTGCTGCGCGGCGGCTCGTACCTGTGTCACCGCTCGTACTGCAACCGCTACCGGACCGCCGCGCGGACCTCCAACACCCCGGACAGCACGACCGGACACGGCGGCTTCCGCTGCGCGGTGTCCGTGCGCACGTGAGGCCGGACACCGATTTCATGCTGCGTATGGGGGACGAGGCCCCGAATGGGCAACCGCCGGCTCCTCACGACCGCCTGCCTCAAGGCCTCGCGCCGCGAGCTCGACGAGGAACGCACCACGGAGGGCGCGCCCAGCCCCGCCGCGCGCGGTGCCGGTCGAGCCGGGGCATCGAGGAGTACGTTCTGCGCGTCCACCCGTTCACGGCGGCGTTCCCGCCCGGGCACAAGCGGGTCGTGGCAGGAGGTGTCGAGCCACGGCGACGTGACCGACGGGCGCGGCCGCTTCCGTCCGCCGCACGCCGCACGCCGCACGCGTCAGCGATGAGTTCGGGCGGCGGATCGAGTCTGCCCTTGCATGACTCGAATCATCGCTGACATCTCGGTCTCTCTCGACGGTTTCGTCACCGGGCCCGACCCCAGTCCGGACAACGGTATGGGCACCGGCGGCGAGGCCCTGCACACGTGGGCCTTCTCCGACGACCCCGACGACCGCCGGTTCCTGAGCGAGGGGACCGCCCGATCGGGCGCCGTCATCCTCGGCCGCCGCCTCTTCGACGTGGTCGACGGGCCGAAGGGCTGGGACGACACGTCCGGCTACGGCGCCGGAGAGGTCGGCAAGCCCGCGTTCGTCGTCGTGACGAGCTCGCCGCCCGAGTCGGTGCGGACGAACGAGCTGGACTGGACGTTCGTCACCACCGGGCTGCCCGACGCCGTCACCGCCGCGCGCGAGCGGGCCGAAGCGGCCTCGTCGGCCCGCGGCAAGGACCTCGACGTCATCCTCATGGGCGGCGGCGCCACGATCGGCTCGGCGCTCGAAGCCGGACTGGTCGACGCCCTGACACTGCACCTCGCGCCCGTCGTGCTGGGCTCCGGGACACCCCTGTTCACCGGCGGAACGCCGCGCACGCTGGTACAACGGAGCGTGATCTCGACATCGACCGCGACCCACCTGACCTACGACGTCTCCCGGTGATCCGATGACCATCGTCCACGCCCGGGGGATCGCCTTGGGCATCGAATCGTTCGGTGACGACGACGCGCCACTCGTCCTGCTCGCGGGCGGGACGACGATGCTCTCCTGGCCGGACGCGCTGTGCGAGCGCCTCGCCGCCGGCGGGCGCCGCGCGGTGCGCTACGACCTGCGCGACAGCGGGGAGTCGACGACGGCCGACCTGGACGCGCCCGCCTACACCCTGCGCGATCTCGCCGCCGACGCGGCGGCCCTCGTCGACGCGCTCGGCGGGGGGCCCGCCCATCTCGCGGGGATCGGCGTCGGCGGGATGGTCGCCCAGGTGGCCGTGCTCGACCACCCCGGCGCGTTCTCGGCGCTCACCCTGGCCGGCACCCGCGCGGTCGCCCCCGGCCCGCCCGACGACGACCTCCCCGACCATGACCAGGCGACGATGAACCGGTTGTTCACGCGCCCGATGCCCGAGTGGACCGACCGCGAGGCGGTCGCGGAGTTCGCCGCCGCCGGCGCGGAGATCCTCGGCGACGACCCCGTCGCCGCGCGTGCGATCGCCGCACGCGTCTGGGACCGCACACCCGGCACCGCGCCCCCGGTCCAGATGGCCAACCAGATGGGCCTGGTGTTCTCCCGACTCGACTGCACACCTCGCTGGCGCGAGCGTCTGACCGCGATCGCGGTCCCCACGCTCGTCGTCCACGGCCGCCGCGACCGGTTCTTCCCCGTCGGCAACGGCGAGGCGATCGCGCGGGAGATCCCCGGGGCACGGCTGCTCGTCCTCGAGGAGGCCGCCACCGCGATCCCCGACGCGACGATCGGGGAAGTCGCCGACGCGATGCTCACGCTCGGGTAGAGGACGGCGGCTGCCGCGCGGGTCCGGCCTCCCTGCGCGGCACCGGCCGTCGCACGCTCTTACCGGGCGGCCGAAGCGTCACACCGCGGAACACAGCCGCAACGTGGCGGAGCGGTCTCTGCTCACCTGTCTTGAATCGCTTCAATCACCCTGTCCGCTTCAGCCTTCCGACGGGCAGCGCCTACGCCAGGTCGATCAGTGGGGAGCCAAGGTGGACTGACGTACGACCAGCTCCGGCTGAAGCACGAGGTGCTCGTGCCGGTGAGCGGCCGTCCCGTCGCTCAGCTCCCTCAGCAGCAGTTCGGTCGCTCTGGCTCCGATGGTCAGGGCCGGCTGACGCACGGACGTGAGGGGAACCGTCGCCGCAGCGGCGAACTCGATGTCGTCGTAGCCGACGAGGGCCAGATCATGCGGAACCCGGACGCCGGCCATGTACAGGGGCTGCAGTACACCGAGCGCCAGCAGGTCGTTGGCGCAGAACACGCCGGTGGGCCGCCGCGCCGCCCCCAGAACGCGGGCTCCGGCGTCACGTCCGGCGGCGACGTCGAGACGCTCGGTGGGAATCTCCAGCAGCGCGTCGGGAGAGAGTCCCGCCTCGCTGAGCGCGGCGTGCGCGCCGAGGCGCCGGTCCCGCACCTGCGTGAGGTGGCCCGGCCCGCTGACGTCTGGGTGGTGCCGCACAGGATGCGGAGGAGTCAGAACCTGAACTGGTCGATGTTGGCCTTGTCGAAGACGGTCGGCTTGCCGAGTGAGACGACGCCGTCCTTCCCGATCGTGAACGAGCCCAGGTCGCCGGCCTTGTAGGTCTCCCCCTCGGCGCCGGTGATCTGCCCGGACTCCAGGGCGACGGCCGTGTGGGCGGCGAGGGCGCCGAGCTTGGCCGGGTCCCACAGCTCGAAACCTTCGACGGTGCCGTTCTTGACGTAGGCGCGCATGTCGTTCGGGGTGCCCAGGCCGGTCAGCTTGACCTTGCCCCTGTACTTGGAGCCGGACAGGTATTGGGCGGCCGCCTTGATTCCGACGGTGGTGGGAGAAACGATCCCCTTCAGATGGGGGTGTTCCTGGAGCAGGCCCTGGGTCTGCTGGAAGGACTTCTGGGCGTCGTCGTCACCGTAAGCGGTCTTGACGAGCTTGATGTCCTTGTACTCGGGCTTCTTCAGCTCGTCCTTCATGAAGTCGATCCAGGTGTTCTGGTTGGTGGCCGTCTGGGCCGCCGAGAGGATCGCGATCTCGCCCTTGCCCCCGATCTGCTTCGCCAGCAGCTGGATCTGGGTGCGGCCGAGGTCCTCGGCGCTGGCCTGGGAGACGAAGACCTGGCGGCAGTCGGCCTGCGTGTCGGAGTCGTACGTGACGACGCTGACGCCGTTCTTCATGGCCTGCTTCAGCGACGTGCACAGGGCGCCCGGGTCCTGGGCGGAGACGGCGATGGCGTCGACCTGCTGCTGGGTGAGCGTGTTGACGTAGGAGACCTGCCCGGACGTGTCGGTACCGCTGCTGGTGCCGACCTCCTTGTAGGTGGAGCCGAGCTGCTCCAGAGCCTTCTTGCCGCCGTTGTCCGACGTGGTGAAGTAGGGGTTGTTGACCTGCTTCGGCAGGAAGGCGACCGTGAGGCCCTTCTCGGTGGCCTTGTTCGGGTCGGCCTTGCCGGTGGCGGCTGCCGGGCCGGCTTCCTTGTTCGCGGAGTCCTTGGTGGTGCCCGAGCAGGCGGTGGCGCCGAGGGCGAGAACGGCGGAGACGGCGAGGGCGGCGGTCAGCCGAGTGCTTCTGGCGGTGGGGCCGTACATGACGGTTTCCTTTCGCTGCCGCGAGCGGCAGGGGCTGGCGGGCGGATGCCCGAAGGGTGACGGGATGCGGGCAGGGTGGTGCGCGGCTCCACGGTGGCGCGGCGTGTGGAGGCAGCGGGTGTCGTGCGGTACGGGACGGTCAGGCGCTGCCGGCCGTGGCCGTGGTTCTCCTGCGGGCCCGGGCTTGGGCCGCCTGGCGGCCGAGCCGGGGGGCGAGGACGGAGATCACCAGCAGGACGCCGGTGACGACGATCTGGGACTGGGCGGAGACGTTGATCAGGCTCATGACGTTCTGCAGCGTGCCGAGCAGCAGGACGCCGGCGATGGCGCCGCCCAGGGTTCCCTTGCCGCCGTCGAAGTCGATGCCTCCGAGCAGCACAGCGGCGATGACGGAGAGTTCGAGGCCGGTGGCGTTGTCGTAGCGGGCGCTCGCGTAGTGCAGGGCCCAGAAGACTCCGGTGAGTGCGGAGATCACGCCGGTGGTCACGAACATGGAGAGTCTGAGCCGCTTGACGCGGATGCCGGAGAACCGGGCCGCGTCCTCGCTGGCGCCGGTGGCGAACAGGGAGCGGCCGATCGGTGTGGCGTGCAGGACCACCACGGCTACGGCGAGCAGCACGGTGAAGGGGATGGCGGCGTAGGGGATGAAGGTGTCGCCGATCCGGCCGGCGCCGAAGTCGAGGTACTGGGTGGGGAAGTCGGTGACGGAGTCGGAACCGAGGACGATCTGCGCGATGCCGCGGTAGGCCGCCATGGTGCCGATGGTGACGGCGAGTGAGGGCAGTCCGAGCCGGGTGACGAGCAGTCCGTTGATCAGTCCGCAGATCACGCCGAGCAGCAGGCACAGCGGAATGATCGTCTCGATCGTCATGCCGGCGTTCCACAGCGCGCCCATCACCGCTCCGGACAGGCCCGCCGTGGAGCCGACGGAGAGGTCGACCTCGCCGGAGACCACCAGCATGGTCATGGGCAGGGCTATGAGGGCGATCGGCAGGGTGTTGCCGATCAGGAACGACAGGTTCAGCGCGTTGCCGAAGTTGTCGACGAAGGAGAACGAACAGATCAGGAGGGTCAGCAGGAGGGCGCCGACGGCGGTGTCCCATCGCACCGCTCCCCCGAGGCGCGCGAGGGCCGGCGGCTGGGCGGCGGGGGTCGTGGTCTTGGTGGTGTCAGGCATGTCGGGCGCTCCTCATCTGTGCGGCCTTCTTGCGCAGTCCGGCGGCCACCCGCAGGGCCAGGATCCGGTCGGCGGCGATTGCGAGCAGCAGCAGGAAGCCGTTGATCGCGGTGACCCAGACAGAGCTGACGCCGATGGCCGGGAGCACGCTGTTGATGGAGGTGAGCAGAAGGGCGCCGAGGGCGGCGCCGTACACCGTGCCGGAGCCCCCGGTGAAGGCGACGCCTCCGACGACGACGGCACTGACCACGGTGAGTTCGTACCCGTTGCCGGTGGCGGAGTCGACGTTGCCGAACCGGGCGAGGTACAGGGCTCCGGCGAGGCCGGCGAGGGCGCCGCAGAGCACGTAGGCCGTCATGATCCGCGCCCGGACGGGGATGCCCGCGAGGCGGGCGGCCTCCGGGCTGGAGCCGAGGGCGTAGAGGTCGCGCCCGCTGTGGTAGCTGCGCAGGTAGTAGGCGACGGCAGCCAGTACGGCTATGGCCATCAGGGCGAGATAGGGCAGTACCCAGATTCCGTCATGGCCGAAGTCCACGAAGGCGGTGGGCAGGGCGTCGGCCGTGATCTGGCGGGAGCCGACCCAGATGGAGTCGATGCCGCGGACGATGTACAGGGTTCCGAGGGTGACGACGAGTGCGGGGACCTTGCCCAGGCTCACCAGGGCCCCGTTGAGGACACCGAAGAGCGCGCCGAGGCCGACGGCGAGCAGGACCGCGATCAGGGGATTGCCGCCGTCCTGGAGGTAGAGCCCGGCAGCGAAGGCGGAGATCCCGAGGACGGAGCCGACCGAGAGGTCCACGTTGCGGGTGATCACCACCACCGCCTGGCCGACCGCGACGAGGACCAGGATGGTCGCGTTCAGCATCAGGTCCTTGATGCCCTGCTCGGACAGGAACTCGGTGTTGGACAGCTGGGTCGCGCCGAGCATCACGACGAGCACGAGGGCCACGGCCAGTTCGCGGGCCTTGAACACCGTGTCGACCAGGCGTCGCGAGGCCACCGCCTCGGGGGCCGGCTCGCGCCGCACCGGGTCTGCAGTCATGGTCATGCCGCGTTCCTTCCTCGGTCGGCACGGCCGGTCGCCGCCGCCATCACTGTCTCCTCCGTCGCCTCGGACCGGGGGATCTCAGCGGTCAGCCTTCCTTCGTGCATCACGAGCACCCGGTCGGCCATGCCGAGGATCTCCGGGAGGTCGGAGGAGATCATCAGTACCGCGACCCCTTCGGCGGCCAGTGAGGAGAGCAGGCGGTGGACTTCGGCCTTGGTGCCGACGTCGATGCCGCGGGTCGGCTCGTCGACGATCAGCACCTGCGGGGAGGTGGCCAGCCACTTGGCGAGGACGACCTTCTGCTGGTTGCCACCGGAGAGCGTGCCGACGACGTCGGCGAGCCGGGCGTACTTGACCTGGAGCTTGACCGCCCAGTCCACCGCACGGCTGCGCTCGGCCGCGCGGTTCATGAGTCCGGCCCGTGTGGTCGTGGCGAAGCCGGTCAGGCCGATGTTCCGCTCGATGGACATGTCCATCACGAGGCCCTGGGCTCGGCGGTCCTCGGGTACGAGGGCGAGGCCGGCGGCCATCGCCACGCTCGGGGCTCCGGACCGCAGCTTGCGGCCCAGGACCTCGACTTCGCCGCCGTCGAACCGGTCGACGCCGAATACGGCGCGGGCCACTTCGCTGCGACCGGCTCCGACGAGGCCCGCGAGGCCGACGATCTCGCCGCGCCGGACCTCGAAGGAGACGTCCGTGAATACGCCCTCGCGGGTCAACCGGCGCACGCTGAGGGCGACTTCACCGATCTTCGTGCTCTGTTTCGGGTACAGCTCGTCCAGATCGCGGCCGACCATGCGGCGTACGAGGTCGTCCTCGCTCAGCCCTTCGAGCGGCTCGCTGGAGATCCAGGCGCCGTCACGCAAGGTGGTGACACGCTGGCAGAGCGCGAAGATCTCTTCCAGGCGGTGCGAGATGAACAGCACGGCCGCACCCTGCTTACGGAGCGTCCTGACGACACCGAACAAGCGGGCGACCTCGCTGCCGGTGAGGGCGGCGGTCGGCTCGTCCATGATCAGGACGCGTGCGTCGAAGGAGAGCGCCTTGGCGATCTCGACCAGCTGCTGGTCGGCGATCGACAGCCCGCGCGCCGGCTGGTCCGGGTCGAGGTCGACGCCGAGGCGTTCGAACAGGTCGGCCGCCGCCCGCCTGACCGCACGGTGGTCCACCCGGCCGAGGGAGCGGCTGGGCCGGCGGCCCACGAAGATGTTCTCCGCGACGGACAGGTCCGGGAAGAGCGTCGGCTCCTGGTAGATCACCGCCACGCCGGCGTCGCGGGCGTCGGCCGGACCATGGAACTCGACCGACTCGCCGTCCAGCAGGACCCTGCCCGTATCGGGGCGGTGCACGCCGGCGAGTGCCTTGATCAGGGTCGACTTGCCGGCGCCGTTCTCGCCGGCCAGGGCATGGGCCTCCCCGGCATACAGCCGCAGGGACACGCCGCGCAGAGCACGGACGGCACCGAAGGACTTGCTCACCCCCTCCAGCGCGAGTACCGGAGTCGTCTCCGGTTCGGGGTGCGTCATGGGTGTTCTCCCGTGCTTGTGCCGAGCAGAGCGCTCGACATGAAATGTTTCAGTGGAGTTGCCGGGAAGCTAGCCCCGCCCCGCCGAACACGTCAAGGGGTGCTGCGCACCGAACGCCGCGAATCGTCCGGCGACCCCGAGGACAACCCCTTCACGCCGCCCTGAACTGCGAATGCGCGGCGGCGAGGTCCCTCGACACCTCGATGAAGACACAATCCGGTAACGCGTCGGCCATCCGGAAGGAAGTCTTGACGGCTCTCCTGCGGCCCGTTAACTTCATCCGCAGAGTGAATCGATTCATTGCATACGTTCCGGCCCCCGCTGCTCGGGCCGCCCGCACAACCCGAGGTGGACATGCCTGATATCGCCGCAGTGAAGACCGCCCTTGCCGACCAGCGGATCGAGACCCCCTCCTGGGGCTACGGAAACTCCGGCACCCGCTTCAAGGTCTTCGCGCAGGCCGGCGTGCCACGGACCCCCTACGAGAAGCTCCAGGACGCGGCCAAGGTCCATGAGTTCACGGGGGTCGCGCCGAAGGTCTCACTGCACATCCCCTGGGACCAGGTCGACGACTACGCGGCCCTGGGCGCCTACGCGAAGGAGCGGGGGCTGGAACTGGGGGCGATCAACTCCAACACGTTCCAGGACGACGACTACAAGCTGGGGAGCGTCTGTCATCCGGACGCGAAGGTCCGTCGCAAGGCCGTCGGCCATCTGCTGCGATGCGTCGACATCATGGACGAGACCGGGTCCACGGATCTGAAGTTCTGGTTCGCCGACGGCACCAACTACCCCGGCCAGGACGACATCGTGGCCCGCCAGGACCGGTTGGCCGAGGCGCTGGCCGAGGTGTACGAACGCCTCGGGGAGAACCAGCGGATCCTGCTGGAGTACAAGTTCTTCGAGCCCGCCTTCTACACGACGGACGTGCCGGACTGGGGCACCGCGTACGCACACTGCCTGAAACTGGGATCGAAGGCACAGGTCGTCGTGGACACCGGGCACCACGCTCCGGGTACCAACATCGAGTTCATCGTCGCGCTGCTGCTGCGGGAGGGGAAGCTCGGCGGATTCGACTTCAACTCCCGTTTCTACGCGGATGACGACCTGATGGTCGGCTCGGCCGACCCGTTCCAGCTGTTCCGGATCATGCACGAGGTCACCAAGAACGGCGGCCTGAAGGCCGAGACGAACGTGGCGTTCATGCTGGACCAGTGCCACAACATCGAGGCGAAGATCCCGGCTGTCATCCGCTCGGTCATGAACGTCCAGGAGTCCACCGCCAAGGCTCTGCTCGTCGACATGGACAGGCTGGCCGCGGCCCAGCGGGACGGTGATGTGCTCGGCGCCAACGAAGCCCTGATGGACGCCTACAACACCGATGTGCGTCCCCTGCTGCGCGAGCTCCGCGAGGAAAAGGGCCTCGCGCCCGACCCGATCGCCGCCTACCGGGCCTCCGGCTGGCAGGAGCGGATCGTCGCCGACCGCGTCGGCGGCGACCAGGCCGGCTGGGGCGCCTGAGGGCTGTCCGCCCGCCTGTCGGTTCCGGCTCCGCGCGTCCCGCACCTCACACCTCGAAGGAATCCCCTCATGTCCTCCGCCTCACATGTCACGGCCTCCGCACTGATCGCACGTTCCCGCCGGCTCGGCTCGGACCCGCGCAACACCAATTACGCGGGCGGCAACACCTCCGCGAAGGGCACCGGGACCGACCCGGCCACCGGCGGCGATGTCGAGCTTCTGTGGGTCAAGGGGTCGGGCGGCGACCTCGGTACTCTCACCGAGCCGGGCCTGGCGGCGCTCCGGATGGACCGGCTGCGGGCGCTCAAGGACGTGTACCCCGGGGTGGAGCGCGAGGACGAGATGGTCGCCGCCTTCGACTACTGCCTGCACGGCAGGGGTGGAGCGGCCCCCTCGATCGACACGGCGATGCACGGGCTGGTGGACGCCGCGCACGTGGACCACCTGCACCCGGACTCGGGTATCGCGCTGGCTTGCGCCGCCGACGGCGAGAAGCTGACCGCCGACTGCTTCGGCGACAAGGTGGTCTGGGTGCCCTGGCGCCGGCCCGGGTTCCAGCTCGGCCTGGACATCGCCGCGATCAAGGCGGCCCATCCCCAGGCCGTCGGCTGCATCCTCGGAGGTCATGGCATCACCGCCTGGGGCGACACCTCCGAGGAGTGCGAGGCCAACTCGCTGTTCATCATCCGCTCCGCCGAGGAGTACCTCGCGAGGAAGGGCAAGGCCGAGCCCTTCGGGCCGGTGCTGGCGGGGTACGAGCCGCTGAGCGAAGCCGAGCGGCGCCGGCGGGCAGCGGCTCTCGCCCCCGTGATCCGGGGGCTGGCCTCGCAGGACCGGCCGCAGGTCGGCCACTTCGACGACGCCGGGACCGTACTGGACTTCGTCTCCCGCGCCGAGCACCCGAGGCTCGCGGCGCTCGGCACGTCCTGTCCCGACCACTTCCTCCGTACAAAGGTCCGCCCGCTGGTCCTGGACCTGCCCCCCTCCGCCCCGCTGGACGAGGCGATCACCCGGCTGAAGGAGCTCCACCAGGAGTACCGCACGGAGTACCGCGCCTATTACGAGCGGCACGCCACCCCGGACTCCCCCGCCCTGCGCGGAGCGGACCCGGCCATCGTGCTCGTGCCGGGCGTGGGCATGTTCTCCTTCGGCAAGGACAAGCAGACCGCGCGCGTGGCCGGGGAGTTCTACCTCAACGCCATCAACGTCATGCGCGGTGCCGAGGCCGTCTCCACGTACGCGCCCATCGAGGAGTCGGAGAAGTTCCGCATCGAGTACTGGGCGCTCGAAGAGGCCAAGCTCCGGCGGATGCCCGCGCCGAAGCCCCTCGCCACCCGCGTCGCCCTCGTGACGGGCGCGGGAAGCGGTATCGGCAAGGCCATCGCGCACCGCCTGGTCGCCGAGGGCGCGTGCGTCGTCGTCGCCGACCTCAACGCGGGGACCGCCGCCGCCGTCGCCGAGGAGCTCGGGGGCCCCGACAAGGCCGTGGCCGTCACGGTGAACGTCACCTCGGAGGACGAGATCACCGAGGCGTTCGCGACCGCCGCCCTCGCCTTCGGCGGCGTGGACCTGGTCGTCAACAACGCCGGGATCTCCATCTCCAAGCCCCTCCTGGAGACCACGGCCAAGGACTGGGACCTCCAGCACGACATCATGGCCCGAGGGGCGTTCCTCGTCTCGCGTGAGGCCGCCCGGTTCATGATCGCGCAGGGGCTCGGCGGCGACATCGTCTACATCGCCTCCAAGAACGCGGTCTTCGCCGGCCCGAACAACATCGCCTACTCCGCGACCAAGGCCGACCAGGCCCATCAGGTGCGGCTGCTGGCTGCCGAGCTCGGCGGGCACGGGATCCGCGTCAACGGTGTCAACCCCGACGGTGTCGTCCGTGGCTCGGGCATCTTCGCCGCCGGCTGGGGCGCGCAGCGCGCCGCGACGTACGGCATCGAGGAGGAGAAGCTCGGCGAGTTCTACGCCCAGCGCACCCTCCTCAAGCGTGAGGTCCTGCCGGAGCACGTCGCGAGCGCGGTGTTCGCCCTCACCGGTGGCGACCTCACCCACACGACGGGCCTGCACATCCCCGTGGACGCCGGTGTCGCCGCCGCTTTCCTGCGCTGACGGCGGAGTCCCGCCGACCGCACCTGGGGCCGCCGCATCGGCGCGACGGCCCCGGGTGTACGCGTGTACGACCGGCCGGCGAAGTAGTGCAGGGGAGCCGGGACACGCCTCGGCCCCCTGAGCGGAAAGCCGCCACGGGGCCCGGGCCGGCTTTCCCGTCCTGCCCCCGCCGTCCTCCTGCGTTCCCCCTCCCCGACCGGCCGCTCCCAGCGGAGGCAAAGCCCGTGACCACCACACCCCCCTCCTCGGCGTTTCGTTCCGCGTTCGCGGCAGTCGACCTCGGTGCCACCAGCGGCCGTGTGATCCTCGGCCGGGTCGGCCCGCACAACCTCGACCTCACCGAGGTGCACCGCTTCCCCAACACGCCCGTGCGCCTGCCCGACGGACTGCGTTGGGACGTCCTCGCCCTCTTCCAGGGCGTCCTCGACGGGTTGCGGGAGGCCGCTCGGGCCGGCGGCGTCAGCTCCATCGGGGTCGACACCTGGGCTGTGGACTACGGGCTCCTGGACGCGGACGGCGCGCTGCTCGGCTCTCCCCACCACTACCGGGACAACCGGACCGACGGCGTCGCGGAACGGGTATGGGAAACGGTCGGCCCCGAGGAGCTGTACCGGATCACGGGCCTGCAGCACCTCCCGTTCAACACCGTGTTCCAGCTCGCCGCCGCCACCACCAGCGCGCAGCTGGCCGCTGCCCGCACCCTGCTCCTCGTTCCCGACCTGCTCATCCACTGGCTGACCGGATCCCTCGGCGCCGAGGAGACCAACGCCTCCACCACCGGTCTCTTCGACGCCCGTACCGGCGGCTGGTCCACGGACATCCTCGAGTCGCTCGCGATCGACCCCGGTCTGCTGCCGCCGCTGCGTGCGCCGGGTGACCCGGCCGGCACACTTCTGCCGCATGTCGCCGCCTACTCCGGTCTCGACGCCCGCACCCCGGTGACCACCGTCGCCTCGCACGACACCGCGTCCGCCGTCGTCGCCGTCCCGGCCACCGAACCGCACTTCGCCTACATCTCCTGCGGCACCTGGTCCCTGGCCGGACTCGAACTGGAGGCGCCGGTTCTGACGGAGGCGTCCCGGGCCGCCAACTTCACCAACGAGCGCGGCATCGACGGCACCATCCGCTACCTGCGCAACATCATGGGCATGTGGCTGTTCGAGGAATGCCGCCGCACCTGGGACAAGCAGGGCCTGCCCACGCACATCCCCACTCTGCTCGCCGACGCCGCACGCGCCACACCGTTCACCGCGCTCGTCGATCCGGACGCTCCCGTGTTCCTGGCCCCCGGGGACATGCCCGCCCGCATTCAGGAGTACTGCCGCCGCACCGGGCAACCGGTCCCCGACAGCCAGGGCGCCCTCGTCCGCTGCATCCTGGAGAGCCTGGCCCTGGCCCACCGGCACACCCTGCGCCAGGCGGCCGAACTCGCCGGTCGCGACGTCGCCCGCATCCACCTCGTCGGAGGAGGCTCCCGCAACGACCTGCTCTGCCAGCTCACCGCCGACGCCAGCGGACTCCCCGTCATCGCCGGTCCCACCGAGGCCACCGCGCTCGGCAACATCCTCGTCCAGGCCAGGGCCGCCGGGCTGGTGGGAGATCTTCCGGCGATGCGCCGCCTCGTCGCCTCCACCCAGCACCTGAGGCACTACCGCCCTCGTGGCGACGCGACAGCCTGGGACGCGGCAGCCGCCCGACTCGGCCCGGACCTCACCCGTGCTCACGATGACGCCCTCGGGCACGACCACGCCCTCTGGTAATGGGTCCTCTCTAGTGCCGCGGCAGCCAAGGTTCGCCCCGTCGCGACGCCATGCACGCACTCTCGCCGCACCGGCCGAAAGTCCAAGTACGTCCAGTACGAGGACTTCCGGCCGGCACGCCGAGAGCACGCACCTGACGCCGCTCCTACCGGGCAAACCTTGACTGACGCGGCACTAGTCAGGACCGCTCCAGTCGAACGGGAAGTGTTTGCTCGACTTCCCCGAGCGTTCCCAGGAGAAGCCGAACGCGTCGGCGCGGTCGGCGGTAGCCCGCCCCCAGGTGGCGACCTGGCCTGGGCCGACCTCGGCGCCCGGGGCGTTATGGACCTGGACGCGTGTGCCGTCCGGCGTCGTCGGGCCGGTGAGTGCCTCGGCGGTAGCCGTGACCTTGCCGGGAATCTCGGCTCGCCAGGTGGCGAGGTCCTCGTCGATCTCCACGTGGATGGGGGCGCGGTCCATGCCGCGCATCTCGGGGTGGAACATCTCCCCGAACTGCGCCGGCCATCCGCCCGCCTCGCCGCCGAAGATGGCCCCGAGTGCGGCGCGCTGCTGTTCGTCGGCTCGTTCGTCGAGGAAGATCGCGGCGTACGCGTCGGTGTGCGTGCCTGCCCAGGGGTTGCCGACGAAGGAGCCGAGCATCAGGACGTTGAGATCATCGAGCCGCGTGTCGCCGAAGCTGCCTTCCCGGATACGCCACACCAGCACGCCCTCGCAGTCCCCGTAGGTGGGGGGTTGTGCAAACGTACAGGGGCACGGTATGGCGCACTTGCACACATCGAACCAATCACCGGCCAGGCGCCAGCGCGTACCGGTGGTGACCTGCTCAGTCATCTCGCTTCCCTCCTGCCGAGCCCGACAGGGCTCCTCGGAGTGGCCGGACCGTGTGTACCGAGCCCGTACCCGGGATGGCGACGCGGCCTCCCTTCCAGCTTGCACCTCTCGCATTGACAGGGGGAACCCGGTGCTTGCGCGCGAGCTTCGGCCCCGGCCACCTTCTCTTCACGCTGTGTGACAGATCGCACGCGTCGCGGAAGCCTTGGGGCCGTGCCAGGTCCCGCCGATGGAGCGGACGAACGTCGCGATCGCCACCAGGGGGCCGAGGAGCGCTCCGATCAGCTTGGTGGCGAGCGGGTGGTCCGCCAGGAAGAAGGTGTGCCAGAAGTCGTCCGGCACCCAGGCCGCGATCACCCCGTGATCAGCAGCCCGGCCATCAGGCCGTGAACTGCCGGCCCATCAACAGCGCCAGGATCACGCCGAGTTCCACGACCAGATGGGTGGAGGCGATCTCGAACGCCATCGCCGCTGCGAAGTACGCGCCCTGCGGAACAGCGAACGGGCCCGAGCCACGGCCGCGTACGGGCAGGACGACGAGGCCGCCCCGAGCCCGGCCGGAAGGGCGAGTGTGCACGGCCGGTCATCGCCCAGCAGCCGGACGACCGTCGACCGGCGCACGACCGCCTGTACCACCGCCGCCAAGACGAACCCGAGGATGCGCCCAGGTGCCCTTCCAGGTCATCGATCCGGCGATGGACAACGCGTGGCCGATCGTGTCCACAGTGTGTCTGCCCGTCGCCTGATCTGGCGCGGATCTGAGCGAGTACACACATGAGAGCCGGCGAAGCCGCACGGCTCGTGGCGACGGTGTTCTCGGCCGCCTCGTCGTTGAGGTGCGTACCGCTCGGCCTCGTGATCGGCACGCTGCTCTCACTGATCGACCAGGTCACGGTGACAGCGTCCGGCGACGCCACGGTCGCGACCTGGCTTCGGGTGCTGTTCACCTACCTGGCGCCGTTCCGCGTGTCCAGCGCGGGATTCTTCGGCTGCCGGCGTGCCACCGGGCGAGCAACACCGACAACGCGGACAGCACGGCCTTCAGGACCGGGCGCGTCACATGCCGCCCATTGACGGCATTGCCCCCTGCAGCCCCGGCAGCAGCCAGTCGTGGAACGGCGCAAGCACGGCCAGCACGAGAAACGCGACGCCCATGACCCGGCCGAGCAGCGGGCCGCGGGACCACAGCTTCTCCAAGAAGACCACCACGGCCAGTCCAGCCATCGCCGCCACGTTCATCACGCCGAGCGGGATCAGGACGACCATGAGTCCCGCGCAGCAGCCGACACAATAGGCGCCGTGATGGACACCCACCCGAAGGTCCCGGGCCGGCTGCGGGAACCCGGCGTAGCGCACCAGGTGGCTCATGGGGTCGCGGCAGTGCCGCAGACAGACGTACTTGAGGGGGCCCAGCTGATAGAGGCCCGCAAGCAGGAAGGCCGCCGCGCCGATCCAGCGCCCGGCGGTCGGATGGTCGTCCACCAGGCCGCCGGTGAGGGCCAGGGCCGCGTAGGCGAGTAGTCCGAAGGCGGTCCACACCAGCAGATACCCGCCCGCGAACTCCACGGTGCGCGCGGTCCGCGTCCAGCCGGAGGACTGCCGGCCGATCCCGCGCACCCACGTGATGGCCACCGGCGCCATGGACGGCAGCATCATGGCTGCCATCATCGTCAACCACAGCAGCAGGAACAGCGGCAGCGCCATCCCCATCGTGCCGGGCTCGACCCCCATGTCCCGGGCCTGCCCGATCGTCAGCGCCCAGGCGGGCACCGCGATCAGGACGACCAGGAACCAGGCGGCCGCGAGATGCCGCGCCGGCAGCAAGCCACCACCCGCTCCGGTCGGCGAGGGCGACCGGGCGGGTACGACGGTGAATTTCCGGCTGTGACGCATCGGCGTGTACTCCAGCGGGGGCTTCCAGGACAGCACGCATCCCCCCACGGCGCGACCCCGCTCGGCGCTGGTGGACCGAGACACTTCCTCGAGCAGGGCCGGCGCACACGGTGGTGCCGACGGAAGACCGATCCCCTCTGCTCGGACGCCCAGGACAAAAGGTGCTGCTGACGGTCGAGGCGATATTCTTCAGCCCCCTCCCGCCGAGTGCACGGATGCGGCGACGTGCGCGAGCATGAGAACGCACTGGCGGGTTCTGTCCTGCCGCCTCGACGGCACCGCGGCACCCCGGAGGGCGGAAAGTGCACACGTCAACGGAACGTATGGCGCCCCTTGACCGAGTCAGGGAGCGCTTCAGCCCCGTCAAGTGTGCGGGTCCCCAACCGGGTCCCCAAAAAATGATCAAGGGGCCGTTTCAGATCTCCTCTGAAACGGCCCCTGACCTGCGACTTCGCAAAGTCGGGACGACAGGATTTGAACCTGCGACCCCTTGACCCCCAGTCAAGTGCGCTACCAAGCTGCGCCACGTCCCGCTGCCAGTCACCCGGTTGCTCCGGGCGGCTGCGCAGGACAAACATTACCTCACTCCGAGGACCGGATCGACGCCCGTGCCTGCTGGGCGCGGGTCGCCAGGGCCTCGGCCCCGCAGGCCGTGGCCAGTTTCTCCGCCCGGGCGAGCTCTCGGCGCGACCGGATGGCGACGCCGTGGTCGAACAGGGCGAGGGCGAGTTCGTAGCCGGACGGCGACGCCTCCAGATGGCGGACCGCCTCGCCCAGCAGGTGAGCCGCCTCCTCCGGGCGGGCGAAGAGGGAGACGCACCGCAGGGCCTCACCGATCGCGGTGTCGGTGCCGAACCGCTCGGCGTGCACGCGGGCGGAGTTGGCGAGCTGGGCGGCGCGGGCCGGGTCGTCGTCGGCCAGGGCCCGGGCCAGGTCACCGGCCCAGGGGGCCCAGATGCCGTTGAACCTGCCGCGTGGTTCGAGGGACTGGCCGGCCGCCTCCAGTTCCGTGACGGCCTCCTTCGTACGGCCTTCGGCGAGCAGCAGGCGACCGCGGACGCACGGGGCGTCGGGCAGCACCATCGCGCTCGGGTAGGGCAGGCCGAACTGGTACTGGTCGGCGATCTTGCGGGCCTCGGTGATCCTGCCCCGGGCCAGCAGCGTGTCGATGAGCAGACAGGCGGCGTCCCAGTGGACGGGCAGTCCGCTGCCCACACGGTCCGCGAGGCGGAGTCCCTCGCGGAGGAAGCCCTCCGCCTCGGCCAGCCGGCCGCGACGGCGGTGGACCAGACCCAGCAGCGTGTGGGCGAAGGCCAGATGGGCACCGCTCCAGCCGGAGATCTCGAAGGCGCGCACGGCCTCGCCGAAGAGTTCCTCGGCGCGGTCGACCCGGTCGGTGAACGCGTAGGTGATGCCGAGCAGGGCCGGGAACTCGAAGCCCCATTCGGTGTCGGTCCAGCCGAGACCGCGGGCGGGGTGGCCGTTGACCAGGGCGCGTTCGCACAGGTCCACGATCAGCTGGGAGTTCTCGCCCCGCAGCATCGCGTCGAAGGCGCGCAAGGTGAGCAACGCCCGTTCGGCGTTGTCCCGGCCGTCGAGGTGGTCGGCGTTGGCGGCGAGCCGGCGGGAGCGGCCGGGGCCGTCCTCCTCGGTGGCCTGCATGCCCTCCCAGAGGAAGTGGGCGGCCTGCAGACGCATCAGACCGGGGCCGGGCGCCGTGCGCTGGGCCTCGGCCGCCAGGGCGAGAGCCGCCTCCTTCAGCTGGTTGTTGTGCGACAGCGCGGCGGCGAGCCGGAACGTGGCGTCGACCCGCAGCTCGTCGGCGAGGCCCGGCATGTCGAGGGCGGCCCGCAGGTGCTGCACGGTGGTGGGCGGCGAGCTGAGCAGCGTGGCGCAGCCCAGTTCGTAGAGCAGAGTGGCGCGCACGTCGTGGCGCGGAGGTTCCTGGAGCGCCCGTTCCAGGCAGCGGCGGGCTGCTTCGGGGCGCCCACCGCGAGGTGCTGGCCGGCGGCCGCCCGCAGTTGCTCGACCAGCTCCTGGTCGTCGTCGGGGTGGACTTCGAGCAGGTGCCGGGAGGCGGCGGCCGGGCCGAGTCCGGCCCGGGTGATCGCCCAGGCCGCCCTGCCGTGCATGGCGGTGCGGGTGGCCGGTGGAATGGAGCGGTACACGGCGGTGGCGATGAGGGGGTGCACGAACTCCAGCGGGTCGAATCCACTGACGATACGCGCCTCGCGCAGCCGGGCGGTGCAGTCCGCCGCCTCGGCGGAGCTCATGCCGGCCAGGGTGGCGGCGAGGTCCTGGGAGATGTCGGTGCCCAGGACGGCGGCGGCCCAGGCGAACCGGTTGGCGTTGGTGCCGAGCCGTTCGAGCCGGGCGACGAGTCCGCTGCCCCGGGCGGAGGCGCCGAGTTCCCGCAGCAGTCCGGCTGACTCCTCCAGCGGGGCCAGTTCGCGGTCCTGGACCTTGGCGACGAGTTCGACCGCCTCGTACGGGTTGCCGCCCGTGACGGCCCACACCTCGCGGCAGAACGGGTCGTCGGCGTGTTCCCCGAGGGCTGCCCGGACCAGTTCGGCGGTGGCGTCGGGGGTGAGCGCGCGCAGGGCGACCCGGATCTGCGCCGGATGGCTGCCCGCGGCGGTGCGCTGCGCCTCGCGGGCCGCGAACTCGTCCGGGCGGTGCGCCTGGACGACCAGGACCTTCAGTTCGCCGAGCCGTGCGGTGAACGAGGAGAGCCAGGCGAGGGATTCGCCGTCCGCCCAGTGCGCGTCGTCGATGACGAGCAGCAGCGGACGGTGGCTCAGGCGGGAGGCGAGCTGGGAGACGACCCAGTCGAGGCCGTCGCGCACACCCTGCGGGTCGGGCTGCGGGCCGGTCGGCTCGGAGAGACCGAGGGCCGGTGCCGCGATCTCGTACCAGGACCCGAACAGGGCCTTCACGTCGTCGGCGGGGAACTGGTCCAGTGCGGGCTGGAGCAGTTGGCGTACGACGTGGAACGGCACCGAGGTGACCGTCTCGCCGCCGCGGGCGGACCAGACCGTGCACCGGTCGGCCGCCATGGCCTGGATCTCGGCCAGCAGCGCCGTCTTTCCGATGCCCGCTTCGCCGCTGAAGATCAGCAGACCGCCGGTGGCCTGCGCGCCGCACAGTGCGTCAACGGCTTGTGCGGCAGCGGCGAGTTCCGGTTCGCGCTCGTACAGCAGCCGGGACGGCTTCATGCCTACCCTCCCCCAAAGTCGTATCGATGACAGTCGAGCCTAGTCGTGCGCGGGGGCCCACCGACAGGGGTTCAGGCAGTTCGTCGCAGGTGCGAGGCACAATCGAGGGGTGGACGAGACGCGCAGGGACCGGGATACCGAAGGCAGGGCGCACAATGCGCGCCCCCGGGACGGGCTGGGGCGCCCGCTGCCGTACGGCACGCCAGGGGTGGAGCGGCAGCCCGAGGGCGTGGTCCGCGCCCCCCGGGAGACCGTACGGGAAGCACAGCGCCTGTTGGACGCGGGCATGCCGTTCCACGCGCACGAGGTCTTCGAGGACGCGTGGAAGTCCGGCCCCGGTGCGGAACGGGAGTTGTGGCGCGGGCTGGCCCAGCTGGCCGTGGGGCTGACCCACGCGGCCCGGGGGAACGCGACCGGCGGGGCCCGGCTGCTGCGGCGCGGTGCGGCGGCGCTGACGGAGTTCGCGGCGTCCCAAGGGGGCGATCGGGCCCCGGAAGCCCGCGGGGCGACGGCGTACGGGATCGGCATCGACGCACTGACCGGCTGGGCCCTGGAGCTGGCGGCGCGGGTGGAGGAGGCGGGCGCGCCGGCCGTCGACGCGGCCGCCGAGGCACCACGGCTGCGTGCGGACGGCGGGTGACGCCGGCGCCGCCCCGGCTGCCGGCCAAGGCCGGCGCGGGAGTCGCGCGGCGCGAACTCCCCTTACTTTCCCTGCCCTTGACCGAGAGCGGTGAACAGCGCCGCGCGAAACCATTACCATCCGGCGTCATGAGCACTTCTGACCAGGACCAGGACCAGGCCGTGGACGCACCGATATCCGCCCCCGAGGACACCGAGGAAGCCGCGGAGACCGGGGACCGCAGACTGACGCCACGCCAGGCCAGACGTCTGCGCGTCGTCCTCTCCTCGGTCGGGATGGCGGCGATGGCGGTCGTCCTCGGGCTGCGGATCGCGAGCCGGTCCTCGGTCCTGGTGGTCGGGGTGTACGGGCTGGCGCTGATCCTGTGCGGGATCGTGATCGAGCTCAGCAGGAACGGCCGGACCCGGCTCGGCAGCTGGCTGCTGGGGGTCGGCCTGGTGGCGGCGATCGGTTCGGACTGGCTGCTGATCCCCTGAGTGACCGGTCGGCAGCCCCTCGCGGCTCCGCCTCCCTGAGACTCGGTCAGCGGGCCGAGATCCGCACCGTGCCCCCGTGCGGATCGGCCCGGTCCAGCCAGTCGGCGGGGAGGTGGAAGGGGCCGCCCGGCCGGGCGGGGCGCAGCAGCCGTCGGCGGTACAGCTCCCGCCCGTCTTGACGGGCCACGAGGAGCGGGGCCGTCAGCTGCCGGGCGGTGCGCAGGACGAAGCGGTCGTTCAGGGGCCGGTCCCCCTCGGGGCCGAGCAGATTGGGTGCGATCCACTCCAGCGGGGCCTCGACGGCGAGCGCGGGCCGGCCCGCGGGCCAGGTACCGGTGCCCAGATGGCGTCGTACGGACGCGGCGAGGGCGCGGCCCTCCGCCGCCGCGGTTGCGGCGCTCTCCACGGCGTGGAGGAGATTGCCGACCGCGAAGACCCCGGGCACGCCGGTGCGGTAGCCGGTGTCGTACGCGGGGCCGCGGGTGCCGGGGTCCAGGGGCACGTCGCCGCGCCGCGCCAGTTCGTGGTCGGGGATCCAGTCGCCGGTGAACACGACCGTGTCGCACCGCAGGGTCGTCGTGCGGCCGTCCTGGTGGCGGACCGCGACTCCGGTGAGCCGGGTGCGGCCGGTCAGGGCCGTGACGGTGGTGCGGGTGAGAAGCGGGGCGCCATGGCGTGAGGCCGGCATCGGGGGAAAGGCCGGCGGGCGGTCGGTGACCCGGGCGACGAGCTCGACTCCGGCGGCGCGCAGGGTGCCGGCCGCCGCGATGCTGACCGCTTCGTCGCCGACGATCACGGCGCGGGTGCCGATGGTCTGGTGGTGGATGTGGACGGCCCGCTGGAGTTCGCCGGTGGTGTAGACACCCGCCGGGCGGGTGCCCGGGACGAGCCGGGCGCTGCGTGGGCGTTCGCGGGCTCCGGTGGCGAGGACGACGGCGTGCGCGGTGATCCGTTCGAGTCCGCCCGGTCCGGTGGTGTCGAGGGTGCGGGGTCCGGCCCAGCCGGTGACGGTGATGCCTGTCCGCAGGACGGCTCCGGCCCGGGTGGCCGCCGCCGTGCAGCGCCGGGCGTACTCGGGGCCGCTCGTCCGGCCGTCCGTGCGGTCGCCGAAGCCCCCGTGGTGGCAGTGGCGCGGGATGCCGCCCGCGCTCTGTTCGCGTTCCAGGACCTCGACCCGCGGCACGCCGGATGCGGCGAGCCCGGTCGCGGCGCCGAGTCCGGCGGGTCCTGCTCCGACGATCAGCACGTCGACGGTCCGCTCTCGGCGGGTCATGGCCGTGCTCCTTCGAAGAGTGCGCGCGTCATGGCCGGGCCCCTTCGGTCCGTGCGCGCGTCATGGCCGGGCCCCTTCGAAGAGTGCGCGCAGCCGGGCTCCGCAGTTGAAGCCCTGGCAGCGTCCGTTGCCTGCCCGGGTCCTGCGGGCGAGTCCCGCCACGGACCGAGGCGGGAGGGTGGAGGCCAGTGCGTCACGGATCTCGCCCGCGGTGACGCGTTCGCAGTGGCAGACCAGGGTGCCGTAGGCGGGGTCCCGGGCGATGAGTTCCGCGCTCAGGTAGGGGCGTTCGGCCGCCTCGCCGAGGTAGGGCATGCGGAGGGGCGGGAGTTCGGCGGCGGCGCCCAGGTCGAGCCCGGTCCGGGAGAGCAGGGAGGTGACGTGGTCCGCGATGGCCATGGACGCGGTCAGCCCGGTGGAGCGGATGCCGCCGACGGCGATGTAGCGCCGGTCGGCATACTCCTGGATCCGGTAGTCCTCCTGGCCGGTGGCCGCCCGCAGTCCGGCGTAGACGGCCGTCACCTCCTCGTCGAGGAGCCGGGGCAGGATCCTGCGGCCCTTCTCCCTCAGCAGGGCGATGCCTTCCTCGGTCGACTCGGTGGCGGTCTTGTCCTCGAGTTCCTCCGCGGTGGGGCCGAGGAGGACGTTGCCGAAGACCGTCGGCGCCACCAGGACGCCCTTGCCCGCGGCGGTGGGGACGGGGAGCAGGATGTGCCGCACCAGGCCGCGGGCGAGTTCGTCGAACACGATCAGCTGGCCTCGGCGCGGGGTGACGGTGAAGACGTCATGGCCGAGCAGACGGTCGACTTCGTCGGCGTGCAGTCCGGCGGCGTTGATCAGGAAGCGGGTGCGCAGCGGCCCCCGGCCGGTCGTGAGGGTGTGGACCGCGTCGCCCGGTTCGATGTGGCGGACCGGGCAGTCCAGGTACAGATGGACGCCCGCGCGAACGGCCTGGGTGGCGTAGGCGAGGGGGGTGCTCCAGGGGCAGATGACGGACTCGTCGGGGACCTCCAGCGCGCCGAGTGCTCCCGGACCCAGGTGGGGTTCCCGTTCGGCGACCTCGTCGGCGTCCAGCAGCCGGGCCGCGTCGTAGCCGTTGGCTTCGGCCTTGGCCAGCAGGGCGGGCAGCGCGGCGAGTTGTCCGGCGTCCCAGGCGACCAGGAGCGCGCCGACGCGTTCGACGGGGATGCCCGTCTGCGCCGCGTACGCGGAGAGCCTGCGCTGTCCTTCGCGGACAAGGCGGGCCTCCAGCGAACCGGGGACGGCGTCGAAACCCGTGTGCAGGATCGCGGTGTTGGCCTTGGACGTGCCGTCGCCGATGTCGTCCGAAGCCTCGACCAGGGCGGTGCGCACGGGGTAACGGGCCAGTTCGCGGGCGATCGCGGTGCCGACCACGCCCGCTCCGATGACGGTGACGTCGTACGGGGCGCCGTCGGGGAGCGCCGGCAGCGGTTCCCCGGCGGTCGTGACGGTGGGCGTCATCGGGACGCTCCGGCAGGGCTCATGACCGTTCCAGGAGGACGTCGACGGCCGCACGGAACGCGGCGAGGCGCTCGGCCGCCTCCTCGGGGCCGATCCGTGGTGCGTAGACCGCGGCCGGCCGCCAGGGGGGTACGACCTCGGTGAGGGAGAGCCCGGGGTCGAGGCCGAGCCGGGCGACGGCTCCGGCGCCGAGCGCCGTGACGTCGGGCAGCGCGGACACTTCGACGGGCCGTTGCAGCAGATCGGCCTGGGTCTGCATGAGGAGCGCGGACCGGGTCAGCCCGCCGTCGACGCGGAGCGCGGACAGCGGCGAGCCGAGATCGTCCGCCACCGCGTCGACGAGCCCGACGACCTGCGCGGCGATCCCTTCGCACAGCGCCCGCACGAGGTGACCGGCGGTGGTGTCCAGGCTGAGGCCGGTCACCGAGCCGCGCAGGTCGCCCCGCCACCAGGGGGCGGCGAGCCCGGCGAGTGCCGGTACGAAGGTGACGCCGCCCGAGTCCGGGACGCCGCCGCCGACGGGATCGAGGTCGGCGGCGCCCGAGATCACCTTGAGGTCGGTGAGCCAGCGCACCGCGGAGGCGGCCGTGTAGACCTGTCCGTCCAGGCAGTAGCTGGTACGTCCGCCGAGCCGCCAGGCCACGCAGCTGACCAGGCCGCTGGAGCCTCGTCGCGGTACGGGACCGGTCTGGGCCAGGAGGAACGCGCCGGTGCCGTACGTGCACTTGGCGGTGCCCGGTTCGAGGGCCCCCTGCGCCAGCAGGGCGGCCTGCTGGTCCACGAGCAGCCCGGTCAGCGGGATTTCGCCGCCGAAGGAGGCCGTCGTGCCGAACTGCCCGGCCGCGTCGACCACGGACGGCAGGCGTTCGCCGGCCAGGCCGAAGACGTCCAGGGCGGCGGGTGACCAGGCGACGTCGTCGAGATCGAGCAGCTGGGTGCGGCCGGCCGTGGCCGCGTCCGTCACGAACGCGCCGGTGAGCCGGTGGACGAGCCAGGCGTCGCTGGTGGTGACGACGCCTTCCCTCGTCAGTTCGCGACGGATCCAGGCCATCTTGGGCGCGGCGAAGTAGGGGTCCAGCGGAAGACCGGTGAGGCGTTTCAACTCTGCCTCGCGATCGCCGAGTTCACCGCAGAGCTGCTCGGATCTCCGGTCCTGCCAGACGATGGCCGGGGTGAGCGGCCGCCCGGTGTCCGGGTCCCAGGCGAGCACCGTCTCGCCCTGGTTGGCGAGGCCGACGCCGACGACCGGTTCGGCGGCGTCGGCCAGGGCCCGCGCCCCGGCGTCGAGGACCGAGCCGAGCAGTTCGGCGGGGTCCGCCTCGACCGCCCCCGCGGGCCCGTACCGCGGGCGCACCGGAGCGGAACCGGAACCGATCACACCCCGCTCGGGGCAGATCACCAGCGCCTTCGTCCCGGAGGTGCCCTGGTCCACGGCGAGTACCGGGCCTGTCATCGGGTCTCCAGCGGTACGCAAGCGCTACGGCTTGAACGGAATCGTGATCTTCGGTCGCGGGACCCCAGGGTGGTGCAGCCCGGCGGCTACGTCAAGCGCCCGCAAGGCATACGCCCAGAAGCCACCCCGGTGGCTCAACGTCCTGTTTGCAGACGTTACTTGAAGAAGATCCACGAATCGTTCAGACTTCGGCACCGAGGGCTCTACACTCACCGCCGAGCAACAACCGGACACTTCACAGCAGTTCGTATTTCAACTGCTGCTTCGCCCCCCACGCGCTGAGGATCGATGAGCCCGACACCACGCCCCGAGCACGTCCATGGCCAACAGTGACTTCCGGCCGGTCTACCATCCGGCCGGCCACGACAACGAACTCCGGTCCGCGTTACAGGACTTACGCACCGGGCGCTGGCTCTCCATGCGCGACCTGCTGGAGAGCACCCCGGACTGGTCCCTGTGGACCCAGCGGACCCAGGTGCTCGGGGCGGTCGCCGCGGGATCGGACGCGGTACAGGCCTGGCTGACCGAGGAGCCGCGCAGCGTCGCGGCCGCCGTGATGCACGCGCGGGTGGCCGTGGAGCGGGCGGTCCGCGCCCGGCGCGCCGGCCATCCCAGCGGTCAGGAGCTGTGGCAGGAGGCCTGGGAGGCGTGCCGTTCGGCCGCCCACGCCTCACCCGCGGACCCGGTACCCTGGGTGTGCCTGCTGGCCCTCTCCCAGCTGGACGAGCGCCAGCGGCTGGAGGAGCACCGGCTGCATCCGCCCGGGCCCATGCTCTTCCCCGGGCCGTGGGGCCTGCTGGCGGAGGCCGACAAACGCGATCCGTACAACCGCGAGGCCTACCACCGCATGCTGCAGTTCGTCTACGCACGCAAGGCCGGGGGCTCTCTCTCCGAGGCGGTCAACTTCGTCCAGTGGGCGGCCTCTTCGGCGCCGGACGGATCGGCGCTCCATGTGCTGCCGCTGTACGTGAGGGTGGAGCGCTACCGCCGCGAGCGCGGCCAGGAGAAGGCGCTCGACCTGCACTGGGTCACCGAGGACGCGGAGCGCGAGGCCTTGCGCGCCCTGGAGATCTGGTTCCGCCGCACACCGCGGGCCGCCCACACCCTGCTCGATCTCAACCACCTGGCCCACGCGCTGTGGGGCGCGCTCCAGTTCGCCGAAGCGGCTCCCGTGTTCCAGGAGCTCGGGCCGTATTTCACCTCGCTGCCCTGGGCGTACCGCACCCGGACGCCCAAGGACCCCGGCGGCGCCGAGGAAGTGTTCCTGCGCGCCCGTAGCCGCGCCCTCGCCGCCGGCCGCGATCCCGGCCGGGGGCCGCACGGCTGAACGTGACCACGCCCTCTCCCCCTTTTCTGTGTCCCGTCCCCTCACCGCTCACGGAGGTCCCCCATGTCCCTGTCCACCTCGAACCGGAAGGGTGCCGAGGCCGCGCCGCCCAAGGACGAGGAGCAGCGGCTGCGCGAACTCGGCTACCAGCCGGTGCTGGCCCGCCGCATGGGCGGCTTCGGCAACTTCGCCATCAGCTTCTCCGTCATCTCGATCCTGTCCGGCTGCATGACCCTGTACGGCTTCGGCATGTCCACCGGCGGCCCGGCGGTGATGCTCTGGGGCTGGGCCGGGGTCGGCCTCTTCGTCATCTGCGTCGGCATGGCGCTCGCCGAGGTCACCAGCGCGTACCCGACGTCCGGGGCGTTGTACTACATGGCGGACCGGCTCGGCGGTCGCAAGTGGGGCTGGTACACCGGTTGGCTGAATCTGCTCGGCCTGCTCGGCGCGATAGCCGGCATCGACTACGGGGCCGCGCTGTTCACCGGTGCGCTGATGAACCTCCAGTGGGGTTTCACGCCCACGCCGGGCAAGACGATGATCATCTTCGTGTGCATCCTGCTGCTGCACGCCGTGCTCAACCTCTTCGGCGTCCGGCTGGTCAGCGTGCTCAACTCGATCAGCGTGTGGTGGCACCTGGCCGGTGTCGCGGTGATCGTGTCCGTGCTCGCGATCGTTCCCTCGCACCACCAGTCGCCGTCGTTCGTCTTCACCGAGTTCGTCAACGACACCGGCTGGGAGAATCCGCTCTACGTGGCGGCGATCGGCCTGTTGCTGGCCCAGTACACCTTCTGCGGTTACGACGCCTCCGCCCATCTGTCGGAGGAGACCTCGAACGCCTCGGTCTCGGCGGCCCGCGGCATCGTCCGCTCCATCTGGGTGTCGTGGCTGGCCGGTTTCGTCCTGCTCGCGGGCCTGACCTTCGCGATCCAGGACTACGCGGGCACCCAGAACAGTGCCACGGGTGTGCCGCCCGCCCAGATCCTGATCGACGCGCTGGGCACCTCGGGCGCCACGGCGATGCTGCTGATCGTGATCGCCGCGCAGTTGTTCTGCGGCAACGCCGAGGTCGCGGCCGCCAGCCGGATGGTGTTCGCCTTCAGCCGGGACAACGCGCTGCCGGGGTCCTCGCTGTGGCGCAAGGTGAGCGCCCGCACGCAGACCCCGGTCAACGCGGTGTGGCTGTCGGTCGCCGCCGCCGGGGTACTCGCCCTGCCGTCGCTGTACTCGGCGACCGCGTACGGGGCGGTGACCGCGATCAACGTCATCGGCATCACGCCGGCGTACGCGATCCCGATCTTCCTGAAGCTGCGCGCCGGTGACCGCTTCGAGCGCGGGCCGTGGCACCTGGGCCGCTGGTCGAAGCCGGTCGGCTGGATCGCCGTGGTGTGGGTCGCCCTCGTGACCGTGCTGTTCCTGCTGCCGCAGAAGTCGCCCGTGACGATCGACTCGATGAACTACGCGTCGATCGCGCTGGTCGCCGTGCTGGTCCTGGCCACCGTGTGGTGGTTCGTCGCCCGTGGTGCGTACGGCACGCCCTCGGCGTACGGAAACGCCCGCGAGCAGGCGGAGATCGAGGAGGACATCGTCTGACGGTCAGCGCCCCGTCCGCTTGCCGGCCCTCCCGGATCACCACGGTCCAGGGGGGCCGTCACGGGTTCAGGAGCAGTTGCAGACCGCCCAGCACGGTGGCGCCGATGACCAGGCGCTCGAAGAGCCGCTGGTTGATCCGGTCCACGCACCTGCGGCCGATCCAGGCTCCGGGCAGGACGAACAGCAGCATGCAGGCGTCCAGCAGCAGTGACCGCGCGTCGATCAGCCCCAGGCCCACACTGAACGGCACCTTGGACGTGTTGACGATGAGGAAGAACCACGCCGACGTGCCGAGGAAGCCTAGCTTGCGGAAGCCCGCGGAGAGCAGATAGAGCGACATGACGGGGCCGCCCGCGTTGGCGACCATGGTGGTGAACCCGCCCAGCACCCCGTACGAGCGGGCCTTGAGCCGCTCGGCCGCGGTGGGCGGCCCCGACCCGGCCGCCGGCTCCGCGACCGCGTTCGCGGTGCGGCGCCGCCAGACGGTGACCCCCGCCATGAAGATCAGGATCGCGCCGATCGAGGTCCGTACGGCCGCGTCGCCCGCCCACATCATGAAGAGCGTGCCGGCCACCACGCCGACGGCGACCGCCGGGAAGAGCCGGAGCAGGGTGGGCCAGTGCGCGTGGCGCCGGTAGGTGAGCACGGCGAGCACATCGCCCGCGATGAGGATCGGGAGCAGCACTCCGGTGGACTCGCGGGCGGGCAGCACCGCCGCGAAGACCGCGAGACTGATCGTGTTGGCACCGCTGACGGCCGTCTTGGAGAAGCCGACGAGGGCGGATGCCGCGGCCAGTGCCGCCAGTTGCCAGAGAGTGAGGGTGTCCATGCCAGGCACAGATGGTAATCGCTGCGGCGCGCGACCTTGAGCGACCCCTGGCCCGCGCATGGTTATGCTGCGCTCCAAGCGCTCACACGAAGCGTTCAAACGAACAACGCACGGCGGTAGGGCGAGGGGGCCAGCAGCATGCGGGAGCCGGTTGAACTCAGGCGTCAGCGAATCCTGGCGGTGGTGGAGTCGCGCGGCGCGGTCAAGGTCAGCGCGCTCGCGGCCGAACTGGCTGTCTCGGTGGTCACGGTACGGCGGGACGTGGAGGAGCTGGCCCGGGCGGGGCGGCTGCGGCGCGGGCACGGGGTGGCCCGCCCGACGCGCGATCCGGCACAACCGCCGGTGGTGCCCGCGGCGCGGGGCGGCGATCCCGCGGGCGACGGGGGCGCCGTCGCCCTGGTCGTCCCGGAACGGCATTCGTACCTGTACGAGACGCTGCACGGTGCGCGGACCGTCCTGGAGGATGCCGGGATCCGCATCGCCCTGCACATCGCACCGCAGTCGGCCGGCGCCGAACGGCCGCTGGTGGAGCGGGCGCTGGCAGACGGTGCGCGTGGTCTGCTGATCGCCCCGCGGTGGCGCAACGCGCTCTCCGAGGAGCTCGACTACGGCTGGCTGGCGGACGTGGGCGTGCCGACCGTGCTGATGGAGCGGCGGCCCCGGCCGGGCAGCGCCCTGCACGCCCTGGACTCCGTCTGCTCCGATCACTGGTACGGGGTCCACCTCGCCGTGGAACACCTGGTGTCGCTCGGACACCGCCGGATCGTGCTGGCCGCCCGTGACGACAGTCCGACGGCACGCACGGTGCGGGCCGCCTTCGCCTCCATCGCGGCGGACCGGCCCGAGGTGGAGGACTGGACGGTGGTGCTGAGCGCGCCGGACGCGGTGCCCGGACCGGGCCCCTGCGAGGCGGGGTACGAGAGCGGCGGGGCGCCCCGGAGCGAAGGCGCGCCCCTCGATCTCGCCGCGCTGCTGCACGAACGCGGCGCGACCGCCGTGGTGCTGCACGGCGACGTGGACGCGCTGATGCTGGTGCAGCGCCTGGCGGAGAGCGGAGTGCAGGTGCCGCGGGACTGCTCGGTGGTCGCGTACGACGATGTCGTCGCGGCGCTGGGGAGCACCCCGTTGACCGCGGTGGCGCCGCCCAAGGCGGACATCGGCCGGGCCGCCGCCGAACTGCTGCTGCACCGGCTGTCCGGAGCCCCGGGGGCGTCGGGTCCGGTGCGCAGGACGGAGCTGCTGCCCGCGCTCAAGGTCCGGGGATCGGCGCAGGGCATCACCTCCCTCTCGAATTGAGCGTTTGACCGCTTTAATTTTCTTCTGAGCGATCTATTGACCGCTACCGATCAGCCGATCAGGATTCCCCGTGTCTTCATTCAGCAGCCGCGGGAGGCGCCCATGCCCGGTCGACAGAGCCGTCGATCCGTGCTCGCCACGATGACCGCCCTACCGCTGGCGGGCGCCCTCGGCGCCTGCAGCGGCGGGACATCGGGGACGGACAGCACGAGCAGGACCAGCACCGTCAGCAACAAGGCCGGCCGTAACGCCACGCACATCACCTTCTGGTCCGCACTGCGCGGGAGCCAGGAGGTGGTGGACGCGTTCAACCGGACGCACGACACCGTCCAGGTCGACTTCCAGCAGATCCCGGCCGGCGGTCAGGGCGGGTACGCGAAACTCAGCAACGCCTCACGGGCCGGCAACGCCCCGGACGTCGCGACGATCGAGTACCCCCAGCTACCCGGCTTCGCGATCGACGGAGTCGCCCTGGAACTCACGGACCTGCTGAGCGACACCCTGCGGTCCAAGCTGCTTCCGCAGGCACTGGGCCTGACCACCTTCGAGAAGCGCGTCTTCAGCATTCCGCTCGACGTCGAGCCGATGGTGATGCACTACCGCACCGACCTCTTCGACCAGTACGGGATCGAAGTCCCGCGCACCTGGGACGAGTTCGAGGAGGCGGCCCGTACCGTACGCGCGAAGGCGCCCGACCGTCGCCTGGTGGCCTTCGCCACGGACGGCGAGCCGCATTTCGCCGCGTTCGCCTGGCAGGCGGGCGCCCAGTGGTTCGACACCAGCGGCGGCGCCTGGAACGTCTCGCTCGCCGACGGGCCGACCCGCCGCGTGGCGGCCTACTGGCAGCGGATGATCGACCAGGACCTGGTCTTCATGACGCCCGTGGACAGCCGCCAGTTCGACTCACAGGTCAGCAAGGGCAAAGTGCTGGTCCGGCTCAGCGGCGCCTGGGAAGCCGGGGCGCAGATGAACGCACGGCCCGGCCAGAAGGGCAAGTGGGCCATCGCGCCACTCCCCCAGTGGAGCGCGGGCGACGCAGCCCTCGGCACCCATGGCGGATCCACCTTCGCCGTCACCAAGGACAGCGAACACCCGGAAGCCGCGCTGGAGTTCATCGCCTGGCAGGTCTCGCACCCGGACGCGCTGCGGGCCCGGCTCTCCAGCGGGGCCAGCAGCCAGTACCCGGCGGCCCCCGGTCTCGTCTCCGTCGGCCGCGAGGCCTTCGACCGCGCTTACTACAGCGGCCAGGACATCTACACCCTCTTCGAGCAGGAGGCGCACAAGATCCGGGACGGCTGGACCTGGGGGCCGCGGATGACCGCCACGCAGAAGGTCATGCAGGACGGCTTCGCCCGGGTGGGCGGCGGCCAGGGCTCGGTGCTCGAAGCCGTGCGCGCGGCCCAGCGGGGCACCATGCCCGATCTCAGGGCGCTGGGCCTGTCCACCACCGAGCACAGCAGCTGAGCCGTGATCCGTCCCCCTTCCCAGCAGCAGAGAGGCAGGTGACACCGATGACCGGTCCCGTCACGACGCCGGCTCCCGCCCCCGTGAGCGCCTCGGCGACGCGGACGCCGTCCACCACGTCCCCGCGCACCGCCCGAAAGCCGGCCCGCCGCCGTGAGCTCGGCGCCGCCGGCGCGCTGATGACCCCCTTCTTCATCCTTCTGGTGACGGTCTTCCTGATCCCCGTCGCCACCGCACTCTGGCTCAGCTTCTTCAGCGACGACCAGCCGGGGCTCGGTTTCGGCCCGGAGCGCACCGTCTTCGTCGGACTGCGCAGCTACGCCGCCGTACTGACCGACCCGACCTTCCTCACCGGCCTGGGCACCGTCCTGCTGTACTGCGTGATCTACATCCCGGCGATGGTGCTCGGCGCACTCGCGCTGGCCCTGCTGCTGGACTCCGGCGTGGTACGGCTGCGCTCCTGGGCCCAGCTCGGGCTCTTCCTGCCGCACGCCGTGCCGGGCATCATCGCCGCCATCATCTGGCTCTACCTCTACACGCCGGGGCTGAGCCCGGTGATCGACCTGCTCGGCAAGGCCGACATCACGATCGACTTCCTCGGTGTGCACACGGTGGTCCCGTCGATCGTGAACATCGCCCTGTGGAGCAACCTCGGCTACAACATGGTGGTCTTCTACGCCGCTCTGCAGGCCGTGCCCCGTGAGGTCATCGAGGCGTCCGTCGTCGACGGCGCCGGCCCCGTCCGCACCGCCCTCCAGGTCAAGACGCCCCTCGTGCGCCCGTCGGTCGTGATGGTCGCCATCTTCACCCTGATCTTCGCGCTCCAGCTGTTCACCGAGCCGATGCTGCTGAGCCAGTCGACCCCGATGATCAGCTCGCGGTTCTCGCCCAGCATGTACATCTACGACGCCGCCTTCACCCGTAACAACTACGGTCTGGCCGCGGCCGCCTCGGTCGTCCTGCTGGTCTGCACGATCGCCCTCTCCTACGGCGTGACCCGCTGGACCAACCGTTCCGCCGCAGCCGAGGAGGACGCCCGATGAGCGCGACCGCTCCCACCCGCACCGCCGCCGTCCTGCGCCCCCGGCTCCTGGGCCGCTCCGTCGTCAATCTGGTCGTCGGCATCTCCGTGCTGTACACGCTGCTGCCGGTGCTGTGGCTCGTGCTGGCCGCGTCCAAGGACAGGGACGCGCTGTTCGGCAGCGAGGTGCTGTCGCTGGACCACTTCTCCTTCGCTCAGAACATCAGGGACCTGTTCGCGATGGACGGCGGTCTGTACACGCGGTGGTACGGCAACAGCCTGCTGTACGCGGTGCTCGGCGCCGCGCTCGGGGCGCTGATCAGCATCGCCTGCGGGTACGCCTTCGACAAGTACCGCTTCGCGCACAAGGAGAAGCTGTTCGGCCTGGTGCTCGCCGCGGTGATGGTGCCGCAGACCGTGCTGGCCCTGCCGCTCTATCTGATGGCGTCGGGCACCGGGCTGGTGAACACCTTCTGGTCGGTCTTCATCCCGGTGCTCTTCAATCCGTTCGGCGTGTACCTCGGCCGGATCTTCAGCCAGGGCTACGTACCGAACGAGGTACTCGAAGCGGCCAGGGTCGACGGGGCCGGGGAACTGGCCACCTATGTCCGGGTCGCGCTGCGGATGCTCGGCCCCGGCCTGGTCACCGTGTTCCTCTTCCAGCTCACCGCCATCTGGAACAACTTCTTCCTGCCGATGGTGATGCTCTCCGACCAGGACCTCTATCCCGTCAGCCTCGGCCTGTACACGTGGAACAGCGCCGCCACCGTCTCACCCGAGTACTACCCCGTGGTGATCATGGGTTCGCTGCTCGCGGTCCTGCCGTTGATCCTCGCCTTCGCGCTGCTCCAGCGCTTCTGGAAGTCGGGGCTCACCGCGGGCGCCGTCAAGTGACCGGACCCCGTACCAGCCTCCCGGACCAGGAGAAGAATGACCGGCACCTCCCCCCTCGCCCCTGCCGACCGGCGACGGCCCCGCGCCGCCTTCGCCATGCAGCCGGGCACCGCGGCCGCCCTGCTGGGTGACCGTTCGCTGACCGCGCTCTCACAGGTGTGCGACCTCGCGCCCCTGCCCGTACTCGACGACTTCACCACCGACCGGGCCCGGGCCGTGCTCGCGGACACGGAACTCCTGATCACCGGCTGGGGCTGTCCGCCGCTCGACGCGGCGGCGCTCGCCTCCGCACCCCGGCTGCGGGCGGTGGTGCACACCGCGGGCAGCGTGCGCGGGCACATCACCGACGCCTGCTGGGAACGCGGCATCGAGGTGTCCTCCGCCGCGGCCGCCAACGCGCTCCCGGTCGCGGAGTACACCGTGGCGATGATCCTGCTCTCCGGCAAGCGGGTCCTGGAGCGAGCCCGCGACTACCGGTCGCAGCGCCACCGCGACGACTGGCTGACCACCTCCCCCGCCGTCGGCAACTACGGCCGCACGGTGGGCATCCTCTCCGCCTCGCTCATCGGCCGCCGGGTCATCGAGCTGCTGCGCCCCTACGACCTGCGGGTGCTGCTGCACGATCCGTACGTCTCCGAGGCGGAGGCCGCCGAGCTCGGCGTCCGGTCCGTCGGGCTCGGTGAACTCTTCGCGCGCAGTGATCTGGTGAGCGTCCACACGCCGCTGCTGCCCGCCACCCGCGGACTCGTCAGCCGTGAACTGCTCATGTCCATGAGCCCGGACGGGGTCCTGCTCAACACCGCGCGGGGCGCCGTCGTCGACCAGGACGCGCTCACCGACGTGCTGCGGCTCGGCCGCATCCGCGCGGTCCTCGACGTCACCGAACCCGACACCCTGCCGGCCGGCCACCCCCTGTGGGAGTGCGAGAACGCCCTGATCACCCCGCATCTCGCCGGCTCCCAGGGCAACGAGTGGCAGCGGCTCGTCGACCTCGCGGTGGGCGAGACCGAGCGCTGGGCCGCGGGCGACGGTTTCGCCCATCCCGTACGACGCGAAAGGCTGGCCTTCCTCGCATGACCGATCCGCACCCGAACTCCCCGCTGGAACTCCCCGCGGACGACCGGACCGCGAGCCCCTTCACCGGTTACACCCGCGCGCACTGGGAGGCGGCGGCCGACGGTCTGCTGAAGGCCGCCTGGCACTGGGCCTCCCCCGGTGGCGCCCTCCTCGACCTGCCCGGCCGGCCGTCCGCGTCCGGGGTCCGCTCCGACGGTCTGGAGGGCTACGCGCGCACGTTCCTCGCCGCCGCGTTCCGGGTCGCGGGCGCGGACGGCAAGGACCCGCACGGCTGGCTCGACCGGTACGCGGACGGGCTCGCGGCAGGTACCCGTACGCCGGGCCGGGACGACGCCGAGTCCTGGCCGCTGATCCTCGACCACACCGTCTTCGGCCAGCCCATGGTGGAGTCCGCCTCGGTCGCCATCGGGCTGCGGCTCACCCGGCCGTGGCTCTGGGACCGGCTGGACCCGGCGGTGCAGGACCGCGCCGAGGAGTGGCTGCGCGGCGCCCTGCGCCACACCCCCGCACCGAACAACTGGTACCTGTTCCCCTACTCGGTGGCCGGTTTCCTGGAGGCCGTGGGCCGCGGGGACGCGGAGACCGCCCGGGCCCGCGAGCGGGCACAGGACCTGATGGAGGGCTGGTACCGCGGCCAGGGCTGGTACGCGGACGGCGACGGCCGCGCCTTCGACCACTACAACGGCTGGGCCCTGCACCTGTATCCCGTGCTCGACGCCCACCTCGGCGGCGACGCCGAACTGTCCGCGCACTACGGGGCGCGGCTGCGCGAGCACCTGGAGAGTTTCGCGCTGCTGTTCGGCGGGGACGGGGCGCCGATCCACTTCGGCCGTTCGCTGACCTACCGGTTCGCGGCCGGTGCGGCGGTCGGGCTCGGCGCGCTCACCGGCGACACCCCGCTGACACCGGGTACGTCCCGCCGGATCATCAGCGGGTCGCTGCGCTACTTCCTGGACCGGGGCGCGACCGGCACCGACGGCCTGCTGAGCCTGGGCTGGCACGGTCCGCACGACGCGACGCTCCAGCCGTACTCGGGCCCTGCCTCCCCCTACTGGGCCTCCAAGGCCTTCGTCTCCCTGCTGGCCCCCGCGGACCATCCGCTGTGGACGGCCACCGAGGAGGCGGCCCCGAGCGAGGGACCCGACCGGGTGCTCGCGCTGCCCGCCCCGGGTCTGCTCGTCCAGTCGACGCAGGCGGACGGGATCGTGCGGCTGCACAATCACGGCAGCGACCATGTCCGGCCGCACGAGGGCGAGTCGGGGGTGGCGGACGACCCGCTGTACCAGCGTCAGGCGTACTCGACGGTCACCGGTCCCACCGCGCGGGCGAACACGGCCGACAACCATCTGGCCGTGGTCGTCGCGGGGGCCCGCAGTGGCCGCCGGGCCATCCGCCCGCTGGGCGCGGGGGGCGGCGACGGCTGGGGCTGGGCGGCGTCCTGGCACCGGCCGGTGTTCGCGGGCGGGGCGCCGATGGTGCCGGGTCTGCGGGTGGAGAGCGTCACGGTGGTCCGCGGCCGGTACGAACTCCGGGTACACCGGGTGCTCGGCGCCCCGCACGGCGCCCGGGTGGAGCAGACGGGCTGGGCGACCGGCCCCGGGTCCCCGGTGACGTCCGCGCTGCGCGGTCTGCACGGCTGGGAGTCCCGGGACGAGGTGCGCGCCCCGCAGGGGACGGCCTACACGCGGTGGGCCCTGCTGCCGCGCCTTGGGGCGGACGCGGAGGGCACGGCGGTCCTGGTGGCGCTGGCGTCGTTGAGCGCGGAGCCGGGAGCGGACGTGCTCGACGCGGTGGTGAGCGGGGTGAACGTCGACGGGGAATCCGTCGAGGTGTGCTGGGCCGAGGACTCGGCGACGACCCGGGTCACCTTCGGCCCGGTGACGGTCACCCATGGGTGAGGCCGGGAGGGGGTGCGCCGGCGTGCCCCCTCCCGTCACACGTCCGTGCGGGATCGCGACCGCGAGGCTGCGCGGCCCGTAGACGCCCCCGCGCGGTCAGACGTCCGTGCGGATCACGACCGCGAGGGTGCGCGGCCCGTGGACACCCTCGACCCGTTCGAGTTCGATGTCGGACGTGGCCGAGGGGCCGCTGATCAGCGTCGTGGGCCGCTCCGGCACCAGCCGGGCCACCGCCTCCGGTACGCCCACCTGCACGGCCGACAGATCGACGACGCAGACATGGAGGTCGGGCACCAGGGACAGTGCCCGCCGCCCCTGGTCGGGCGAACCGTCCAGGAAGATCGTGCCGGTCTCGGCGCAGCCGGCGGCCGAGGCGGTGACGACCCCGTCGAGGGCGTCCAGCCGGGGTGCGGGGATGTCGGCGGAATCGTGCTGGACCTCGCCGTCGTAGGCGGTGAGCCACTGCGGGTCGAGGCCGGCGGGCACGCCGATCCGTCCGGCGCCGCGCTGCCGCAGCACCTCGGCGACGACCTCGGCCGTGCGGTCGGCGGTGCACGGATGGACCTGGGCCTTGTAGTCCACGAGCCGGTCGGTGAACAGTGCCAGGCGTTCCCCGTCCGGGAGGGTGCGCCCGGTGCGGTAGGCGCGCGGGACGGGGGTGTCGGCGGCGGGCGCCAGGGCCAGGGCGTCCCGGACTCGGCCGAGCACCGTTTCGCGAGCGGTCGTCACTTCTCCTCCTCCTGCTGCTGGTCCTGCGCGTGCTCATCGGCGGCGGCCCGCATCGTCGCCGCGCCTTCGGCCGATGCCAGCCAGGCACGGAAGGTCTCCTTGGGCGGGGCCGGGGTGTCGCGGCTGTCGCTCCAGCCGTTGAGGGGCGGGGGCAGATGTGAGAATTTCCCGTCCCGTCCGGCGAGGACCCGCCCGAGCCCGGACGCCTTCTGCGCGGCCGTGAACAGCTTCGGGCTATTCATCACCCCGGCCGCCGCCTTCATGGCGAGCTTCTCGGCCGTGGTGCCGGACCGCTCGGTGTGCTGGTGGCGCAGCTCGACCAGGAGCGAGGGAATGTCGATCTTGACCGGACAGGCGTCGAAACAGGCCCCGCACAGGCTGGAGGCGTACGGCAACGAGCTGTTGGGGTCGTCCTTGGCGGCGTGCATCCCGGCGAGCTGCGGGGTGAGTACGGCGCCGATCGGGCCGGGGTACGTCGATCCGTAGGCGTGACCGCCGGCGCGTTCGTACACCGGGCAGACGTTGAGACAGGCCGAGCAGCGGATGCAGTTCAGCGCCTCGCGCCCGATGCGGTCGGCGAGGGCCGCGGTGCGTCCGTTGTCGAGCAGCACCAGGTGGAAGGTCTGCGGCCCGTCCCCGGGAGTGACTCCGGTCCACATCGACGTGTACGGGTTCATCCGCTCACCGGTGGAGGAACGCGGAAGGAGCTGGAGGAAGACCTCCAGGTCCTGGTAGCGCGGCAGCACCTTCTCGATGCCCATGACGGTGATCAGGGTGTCGGGCAGGGTCAGGCACATGCGTCCGTTGCCCTCCGACTCGACGACGGACAGGGTGCCGGTCTCGGCGATGCCGAAGTTGGCTCCCGACACGGCGACCTTCGTCGTCATGAACTTCTCCCGCAGATAGGCGCGGGCGGCGGCGGCCAGGTGGGCGGGGACGTTGTCCAGGGACGGGTCCACGCCCGGGATCTCCTTGAGGAAGATCTCCCGGATCTCGTCGCGGTTGCGGTGGATGGCGGGCACCAGGATGTGCGAGGGCTTGTCGTGCGCGAGCTGCACGATGAGTTCGGCGAGGTCCGTCTCGTACGGGGCGATGCCGATCGATTCGAGGTGCTCGTTGAGGCCGATCTCCTGGGTGGCCATCGACTTGACCTTGATGACCTCCGTGCTGCCGGTCTCCTTGATCAGCCGCGCGACGATCTCGTTGGCCTCGACGCCGTCCCGTGCCCAGTGGACCGTTCCGCCGCGTTCGGTGACCTTGCGCTCCAGCTCCTCGAGGAGTTCGGGGAGGCGGTTCATGGTGTCGGTCTTGATGGCCGATCCCGCGTCACGCAGCTCCTCCCAGTCGGGCAGCTCGCCGGTGACGTTCAGCCGTTTGGCGCGGATGGTGCGCGTGGCCCTGCCGAGGTTGCGGCGCAGTTGTTCGTTGCCCAGTTCGTCGTGTGCGGCCGCGGGGAACTTCCGGTCGCCGCGCAGATTGCCCGTCCCGTACGGGGAGCGGGGCGGGGTCGGGGGCATGCCGAGAAAGGTGCTGCTCATCGGGCGGCCTCCGTCAGGACGTGCGGCGAGGTGCGGGTGGCGGAGAGGATCTGGGCGAGGTGCAGGGTGCGGGTGCCGGACTTGATCCGGGAGAGCCCGCCGCCGATGTGCATCAGACAGGACGAGTCGCCGGCGGTGCACACGGCGGCGTCGGTGGTGGTGATGTTGCGCATCTTGTCCTGGAGCATCGCGGTCGAGGTGTCCGCGTTCTTCACGGCGAAGGTGCCGCCGAACCCGCAGCAGGCGTCGGCCTCGGGCAGCTCGACCAGGTCGATCGAGTCGACGGCCCGCAGCAGCCGCAGGGGTTTGTCGCCGACCCGGAGCATGCGCAGGGAGTGGCAGGTGGGGTGGTAGGTGACCCGGTGCGGGAAGTAGGCGCCGACGTCGGTGGCGTCCAGCACGTCGACGAGGAACTCCGACAGCTCGTACGTCTTGGCCTTCACCGTGGCGACGCCCGCGCGCAGCGCCGCGTCCCCGTAGCGCTCGGCGACGAGTGCGTGCTGGTGGCGGACCGAGCCCGCACAGGAGCCCGAGGGCATGACGACGGCGTCGATGGAGGCGTCACCGAACTGCTCGGCGAAGTTGCGGACCAGCGGGACGGGTTCGCGCTGGTAGCCGGTGTTGACGTGCATCTGGCCGCAGCAGGTCTGGCCCGGGGGGAAGACCACCTCGTGGCCCAGGCGGGCCAGCAGCACCGCGGTCGATTTCACCGCCTCGGGGAAGAGCGTGTCTCCCAGACAGGTGGCGAAGAGTCCGATGCGCATGGGTCTCCCCGATCAGTTCTCTGCGAATGTGATGTTGTTCGGTGTGCCGGATGTTCCGTGGTGATGTTCGGGCGCTTTATGGTCCGACCATACTATCCTCCAGCCGCAGCGGGAAGGAAGACGTCACCGGCGGACGGGGGCACCCGGGACCGGCGGAGGGGGACACCCGGGACCGGCGGGCACGCACAAAGCCGTCGCGGCGCGCCTGTCAGGGCGCCGCGACGGCTCGGTTCATAACCCAGAGGGCCCAGAGGGCCTGTACGACTCTGCGGGCTCGGACCGCTCCGAGGGCTCAAACGGCTCGGACCGCTCCGAGGGCTCTATCGGCTCGGACCGCTCCGAGGGCTCTATCGGCTCAGACCGCTCAGACCGCTCAGACCGCTCAGACGATGATCTTCTCGTCGACCAGCTTTCCGTGCAGCCCCCGGATGTGCGCCTCGACCACGTCGGCGGCCCGCGCACCCTCGCCCGCCCGCACCAGGCGCAGCAGTTCGGCGTGGTCCGCGTTGAGCGCGGCGGCGGTGGCCGGCCAGTCCTCGGCGGCCTCCAGGGCACGCAGGATGAGCGGCCGGACGGACTCGCGGACGGCGGAGGTGAGCGTGGAGGTCAGCTCGTTTCCGGAACTGCGGGCGAAGTGGACGTGGAAGCGGGTGTCGAGGTCGTTGAACTCGGGCACGTCGACATCCGGCTCTCCCATCCGCACGAGCAGCGCCTCGGCCTCGTCCAGATCCGCTGCGGACGCGTGCCGCGCGGCGGCTTCGAAGCTGGACCGCTCCAGGACGACGCGCGCCTCCAGGACGTCCTCCAGGCTGTAGCTGCCGAGGGCGAAGTGGAGCCGGAGCAGCCGTCCGAGCGCGTCGTCGGGGTTGCGGACGATCCGGGCCCCGGCGTCCGGGCCCCGGCCCGGCTGGGCCACCAGGACGCCGATGGTCTCCAGCACCCGCAGCGCCTCGCGCAGGGCGGACCGGCTGACACCGAGGACCGGGGCGAGCTCCCGTTCGGGCGGCAGCCGGTCACCGGCCTTGAGGTCACCGGCGAACACCCGTTGCTCGATGCTCTGGAGGACCAGTTCATGCGTCCGCGACTGCCGTACGGGCTGCCATTCGACGGGCATCCGTCACCCCCTGCCCCGGCCGGAGCCGTTCCGCGGCCGGACCGCTCTTTCTCGAATCTCCCACTATGTCACACAGGGCATGTGGTCGGACCAAATCCGTCGCGGAGGGGAACGAGGCCCTCCCCTCACGCATTTCGCGGAACGCTCGCGTCCTCTTGCCCGTGAGCCGAGCCCCTATAGAGCGGCTATGGGAGGTGCTGGTGGGCTGCGTCGGCCACTTATCGACAGGAAGGTGAATCTGTTGTCGGATCGACGGAGAAAGCGCGTGCTCGCGACAGTGCTGGGGACGGTAGCCGGGCTGGGACTGGTGACGCTGCCCGCAGGCCCCGCCGGGGCTGCGGCTGCGGCCTGCACCTGGCAGAAGTCCGTGTGGGACCTTCCCGCGGGCAGCGACCAGGGGACGATCGACGCTTACGCAGGCGAGCGCTGGGCCATCGGCGTCAGCGGCAACCGGCCCTGGCTCGGTGGGGGCCTCAGCAACCCGCACGCCACACTGTGGGACAACGGAAAGGTCGCCCTGCGGCTCGACGGTGACGTCCCGCACCTCAGGGATGTGAACGCGTCCGGCTTGATCGTCGGCGACACCGTCGTCAACGACGAGTTCGTGGCGGTGACCGTCGACCACGACGGCACGACCCACACCCTGCCGGGCGACCCCGCGTGGGACGGCTACGATGCCTGGGCCGTCAACGACAGGGGCGACATCGTCGGCTGGGGCGGCACCGATCTCAAGCCCCAGATCGTGGTGTGGCCGGCGAGTGCGCCGGCCACCTACCGCGTACTGCCCGCCCCCGGAGTCATGCACATCCAGGACATGGACAACCAGGGCAGGATCATCGCCCAGGGCACCTACAACGTCGGCAGCGTGGTCTGGGACACCGACGGCCAGTGGCGCGAGCTCGAGTCGGGCGGGGCCCCTTATGCCATCCGGGACGGCCGTGTCGTCGGCAGCCCGGACAGCGTCAACACCGTGGCCGAATGGACCGCGCGCGGCGCGCTCGTCCGCACCATAGGCGACGGAGCCATCAGCGCCATGGCCATCGGCGGCAACGGCACGGTCGGCGGCAACAGGTTCGTGGGCTCGCAACGGCACGCGGTCCTGTGGCGGGACGGCGTGGTCAGCGACCCACTGACCACCGTCGCGGCCGGGTTCGCCCTGCAAGGCCTCAGCAATGACGAGAAGACGCTGGTCGGCATCGAAGCGAAGCGGCCGACCGAGTACCGCTGCAGCTGATCCGAGATCACAGGACAAGCGGAACGCCCGGTTCGTGCGCTCGTCGTGAGAGCACGAACCGGGCCCTGCGCGGGTGCCACGCCGAGAGCCACCGGCGTGGGCCCCACCGCGCGGTCGGACCTCCCGGATGGCCCGGGGCTCGATACGCGCCCTAGTAGGTCACCACGACGCGACGGGCCACGCCGTCCACCCGCACCTGCCCGCCGTACGGGATGACCAGCTGCGGGTCCGTGTGGCCGAGGTCGACGTCGAGGACGGCCATGGTCTCGGGGGCGTACTCGTGCAGGGCGCGCAGCACGGCCTCGCGCTGCCGATCGCGGTACCGCTCTCCCTCCCCGGCTTCGAGGGGCTGGTCGAAGGACCAGTTCTTGGCCCGTCCCATCAGCAGTGCGGGGAAGCGGTGCAGCATTCCGCGCTCCCCCATGCTCCGCAGGATCCAGTACACCTCGTCGGCCCGCGGCATGTCCTCGGACGTTTCGAGGAACAGCACCCGCCCCTCGTAAGCGGCGGCCGGACGGATCTCCCGGTCGGCCATGAGCAGCCAGGACAGGATCTCCAGGTTGCCGCCCCAGCTCGCCCCCTGCACCACTCGGCCGGCGTTGTGCCAGGTCCAGTCGTCGGCGGGCAGCATGCCGGGTTCGTCGTCGAAGGTGTGCGGGTCCTCCCAGGGGCTGTTGACGCTCCCGGTCTCCTTCGCCGGGGCCAGTTCGTACGCGTCGTGGGTGAACAGGGCCGCCCGCAGCGAGTCGGCGGTCCGGGGGTGCATCGCGCCCGGCCGCCCGAACTCGACCATCACCGAACCGCCGTGGTAGCCGACGATGCCCAGGTTGTCGAGGAACACCAGCAGATTGGTGTTGTCGCTGTAGCCGAAGAACGGCTTGGGGTGGGCGCGCAGCAGTTCGCGGTCGAGGTGCGGCAGCACGGTGATCTGGTCGTCCCCGCCGATGCTGGAGATGACCGCCTTGATCGTCGGGTCGGCGAAGGCGGCGTGGATGTCGGCGGCACGCTCCCGGGCGGTGGCCCCCATCCTGCGGGTGGCCGGGTACTCCACGGGCTCCAGTCCGAAGTCGTCGCGGAGCCTGCGCAGCCCCAGTTCGTACGGCAGCGGCAGGATGCCGGGAAGTCCGGACGAGGGGGACAGCACGGCGACGCGGTCACCGGGCCGGGGCTTGGAAGGGGAGCGGGATGCCGTCATCAGGTGACCCTATGCGGCACGCCGGGGGCTGTCGCCGGATATTCCGCCGGTGCTCACGACGTGCCGGCAGGCGTCCCCTGGTGGAAGTACAGCCGCCAGCCCCGGTCCGAGCACCTCCAGAGCGAACTGCGCCTGACAGGACGGCCGTCGGCCTGCGTGGTGTACGTCAGGTGCACGAGGCCCGGGGCCAGCAGCACACCGGACATCCCGGTGGCGACCGTCGGGTCGGGAGCGTCCTCGTCCACCGCGGAGGTGACGGCCAGGATCGATGCCCTGTCGTAGCGCCGTCCGGACGCGCCGAACTCGGTGAATTCCGGGTCGAGGAGTCGGGTCACCGCCTCGGGCGACGCGCGCACGGCCGGATCGAGCAGCCGCAGCTCCCCCTCGATGGCGGCCTGTACGGCCCGTTCCTCCTCGTCGCTTCCCGTCATGCGGAGACCCTAGGACGCGGCGGCCTCGTGCGCACGGCCATTTCGGTGCGTCAGGACAGAACCAGCAGGTCCATCCAGCTGACGGCCGGCCGGTCCGGCTCCTGGGCCGCGGCCCGTCGGAGCCGCCGCATCCCGTGCTCGAACTCCTCGTCGTCGAGAGCGCGGAGTTTCGCGTCGGTGTCCCGGCGGACCCGGTCGGCGAAGGTGGCCAGATCCGGAGCGCTCTCCTGCGGCACCGCGTGCAGCGCGACCCGGGAGAAGCCCGCGGAGGCGAACGCGGCGCAGGTCTCCTCCACGCTCGGGTAACCGTCGACGATCCGCTCCGCACCGGGGAAGAACCGCACGCGCAGGTCCCGCGCGCACCGGCCGGGGAAGGAGTTGCGGATGAGCACCGGGGCGCCGGGCTTCAGCACCCTGCGCAACTCCCGGGCCGCGGCCCGCAGATCATCGATGTGATGGACGACGGAGCCGAGCCACGCCGCGTCCGCACAGTGGTCCGGCACCGGCAGCGCCTCGGCACGACCGTCGAGCGCCTCGATGTCCGCGGTCCGCGGGATCAGCGCGCGCATGGCCGCGGCCGGCTCCACCGCCAGCACCCGCACGCCGAACCAGTCGGCGAACGCGGAGGCGAAGGCCCCCGTGCCCGCCCCGACGTCGACGACGAGGGCACCCGGTGACAGGGCGACCTCGGCCGCCACCGCGGCGCGCCACGCTGTCAGTCCGTCGCGTGGTATCTCCCGGGCGAGTCGGTACTCCTCGGCGAACCGGTGGTCGGCGGCGGTCGCTTCCATGAGCCCTCGTTCCTGCCGTGGCCGGCCGGCCGGACGGACGGACTACGGTCGCGCGGCCCGCCTCGCGGCGGATGCTAGCGAGCCGCCCACCACTTGTCTAGACCAAGCGGCCGGATCGCCGTTCCGCACCCGCGCCCCTCACGGCTCAGTCGGTGAACGATCCATGACGGCCCGCGCCGCCGCCGAACCGGGCGGCGCCCGCCTGCGTCTCCCCCGCCGTCAGCGGCACCAGCCCGTGGCGGTACTCCGCGGCCAGCGCCTCCTGCTCGCCCAGACCGTGCTGTCCGCGCACGGAGAGCCGGTCGTGACGCAGACACAGCTGCGGGAATCCGGAGATCTCCCGGGCCAGGCCCTCCGCGGCGCGCCGGGATTCGCCCGGAGGGACGAGCCGGTTGACCAAACCCATGCCGTACGCCTCCTCGGCCGGTACGGGCCGGCCGGTGAGGATCATGTCCATGGCCCGGCTCTCACCGATGAGGCGCGGCAGCCGTACCGTTCCGCCGTCCACCAGCGGCACGCCCCACCGGCGGCAGAACACCCCGAACACCGCGTCCTGTTCGGCGACCCGCAGGTCGCACCAGGCGGCCAGCTCCAGGCCTCCGGCCACCGCGTGCCCGGCGACCGCGGCGATGACCGGTTTACCGAGCCGCATCCGGGTGGGTCCCATCGGCCCGTCCCCCTCGGCGGTGACGCTGTTGCCGCGTTCGGTGCCGACCGACTTGAGGTCGGCCCCCGAGCAGAACGTGCCGCCCTCGCCCCACAGCACGGCGACCGCCGCATCCGGATCGGCTTCGAAGGTACGGAAGGCGTCGGCGAGCCGGCGCGCGGTCGGGCCGTCGACCGCGTTGCGGGTCTCGGGCCGGGACAGGATCACCGTGAACACCGGGCCGTCGCGTTCGATCCGTACGGCGGGGCTCTCGCTCATCGTTCGCCTTCCCACGGTGCCGGCCGGGCCCTGCGGTGGACCGTACGCGGGCCGCACCTCGCTCCCCTGCACGGTACGGGAGGAGGCACGGCCTCCGGACAGGCCTCCGACAGCCACCGCGACTTCGGCCGGCCGCAGGATCACCGGCCGCTGCTGGTAGCCGTCGGGGCCCGGGCGCCGTTTGGGTGACGCGCGGCCCCGACGGCGAGCGCCTTGCCGGGGAGAGGGTCCAGGCTCGTCTTCCGGACGGTCGCCGTGCTGCTGGTCCGGTCGGTCGGGGCACCCGGTTCACAGAATTCTCACGCAGCCCGGCTACGGTGTCGGGCGTGACGCAGACGAGCCCGCCCGGCTGGCATCCAGACCCCGGGTACACAGGATTTGGTCCCATCCAGGAACGCTGGTGGGACGGCACTCAGTGGACCGATCAGCTCCGGGTCCCGCCGGCCGCGCTCCGCAGCCGACGGATACGCATCGGCGCCGGCATCACCGCGGCCGTGGTGGTCCTCGCCGCCATCGGCGGCGGCGTGTACCTGCTGACGGACGATTCCGGCACGGACAGGAGCACCGCGACGGCCCCGTCCACCTCGCCCTCCCCGGCCCCCAGCCGTCAGCCCGGCGCCCCGGGCGGCAGCGGGGGCGGCGGCGAGAGCCCGGAGCAGCGGCAGCCGCAGGGCGAGGACGGCTACGCGACGGACATGGCCAGCGGCATCAGCATCCCGGTCCCCGACGGCTGGACGGGCGAGTCGGGCATGGGTGCCGGCGTGACCACGGGCACGTACGCCTGCCCCGGGGACAGCGGGGAGAAGTGCGTGCGCGGCGGGGTGTTCTCCGCGCCGGCCGCGGCACTGAAGCTGACCACCAAGACGGCGAAGGCGACGGCCGAGAAGGACATCGCGGCCAACGCCGAGGAGTCCTACGGCGAGAAGATCTACGGCGGCATCACCTCGCACGAGCAGCTGAAGTCCGAGGCGGTCACGGTCGCCGGCCGGCAGGGCTACCGGGTGCGCTGGAAGGTGGTCACGAAGAACGGTGACGACGGGTACGTCGAGTCCCTCGCGTTCCCCTCGCCGCAGGCCGAGGACATGCTGATCGTCGTCCGCTCCGGCTTCGACATCAACTCCAAGGCACCGGCCCTGTCCGTGCTGGACGACATCACCAAGGGCATCAAGGCCGCCACGGGCTTGGGCACCGGCCCGGGCACCAACGCCTGACCGTCGGCCGTGGGGCGCCGCACGGCCCGGGTGAGTACCCGGGCCGTGCGGAATGAGTACGTCGCCCGATCCCCTGCCGGTCCGCCGTTGCTGGAATGGGGTCATGGCTCCCGACGCACCCCGCCCCCGCATGCGGCAGGTGACCCGTACCGGCACCGCGCTGGCCGTCACCCTGGCACCCCTGGTGATCGGCGTCCTGCTGGCCCGCACCACCATGGCCGTGGACCCGTCGACGCAGGTGAACGCGCTGATCACCCGCACCGGTCACGGCCCGGGCGTCACTCCTTCCGAGTGGCGCGGCTGCGGCCGGAGCGCGCTGCGCCGGTGCAGGACGTGGACGCCCCGGACCCGGCGCGGTGCGCACCGCGCCGCGCGCGCGGTCCGCGGTCGCGTCCGGCCCGGCCGGTAGGCCGAGGGGCGCGGCCGCGCGACCAGCTCACTCCCCCAACTCCCGCACCCGGCCCGGGGATTCTGCGGGACGAGGGGCGAGTGCGGTGCGGGAGGTGTGTGCGGTGCGGGACGTGCGTGCGCTACCGCACCCCTTCCGTCCCCGGCCGGCCACAGCGTCGCCACAGGCGGGAAAACCGCTTCCCCCGCGCGTGCGCCGTTCCCTACACTCGCCAGGACATCGCGCGCCGGCATTCCATCGCTGCGCGCGCACCGTGACCATCGAGGGGAGACCTGCCGTGCGCTACCGCACCGCTGTCGTCGTTCCCCTGTCGCGGTACGAGGTGATCCTGGTGTCTACCTCCGCCCGGCGCCGGCTGCGCGGCCGGCCCCGGACCCCCGAGACGAACACCTGAGCCCTGTCCGCCGACTGACGGACCGTCCACACGACGGCGCGCCCGTGCGCCGCGCTGTGGGCGACGGGGTCCCCGCGGCTCCATGAACAGCCGCCGCTTCGTCCGGGCATCGCGCCGTCTTCTTCCGGATCACCCCGAAAGGCACGGACCGTGCGTACCGAACTGCCCCGTCAACTCACCAGCACCCTCAACGCCGTTCGCAACCTGGGCATCCTGGCCCACGTCGACGCCGGCAAGACCACGGTCACCGAGCGGATCCTCTACGCCACCGGCACCACCCACAAGCGCGGCGAGGTTCACGACGGGACGACCATCACCGACTTCGACTCCCAGGAACGCGACCGTGGCATCACCATCTTCGCCGCCGCCGTGAGCTGCGCCTGGGCGGGTCACCGGATCAATCTGATCGACACCCCGGGGCACGTCGACTTCGCCGACGAGGTCGAGCGCTCGCTGCGCGTACTGGACGGCGCGATCGCCGTGTTCGACGCGGTGGCCGGTGTGGAACCGCAGAGTGAGTCGGTGTGGCGCCAGGCCGACCGGCACGCCGTGCCGCGCATCGCGTTCGTCAACAAGCTCGACCGGACCGGCGCCGACCTCGACACGGCCGTGGCGTCGATCCGGGAACGGCTCCACACGGTCCCGCTGGTGGTCCAGCTGCCGATCGGCCGCGAGGAGCGGTTCTGCGGAATGGTGGACCTGATCCGCATGCGGGCACTCGTCTGGGCGGACGGCCGCGACACGTACGAGGAAGGGGACGTACCCGATGAGCTGCGGGACGAAGCGCGGCGGCGCCGTCGGCTGCTGGAGGAAACGGTGGCCGAGCTCCACCCGGCCGCGCTGGAGGAGTTCTGCGCGCGGTCGGCGCTCTCCGAGCGGACCCTCGCCGGAGCGCTGCGCGACCTGACCCGTACCGGTGAGGGTGTCGTGGTGCTGTGCGGCTCGGCCTACCGCAACCGGGGTGTCGAGCCCCTGCTGGAGGCCGTCGTGGCCTACCTGCCCTCCCCGCTGGACGTGCCGCCCGTGCGGGGCGCGCTCGGCGACGCGGTGCAGGAGCGGGCCGCCGATCCCGCGGCGCCGTTCGCCGCGCTGGCGTTCAAGGTCAGCGCGACGGCGACGGGCCGGCTGACCTATCTGCGCGTGTACTCGGGAACCGTGAGGAAGGGGGAAACGGTGCTGGACGCCGGCGCCCGGCGCAGCGAACGCATCGGCCGCATCCTGCGGGTCCAGGCGGACCGGCACGTCGACGTCGACACGGCGGTGGCCGGGGACATCGTCGCCGTCATCGGCCCCAAGGCCGCCCGGGCCGGTGCCACCCTGTGCGCGGCGGACGCCCCGCTGGTCCTCGAACCGCCGGCGGTGGCCGATCCGGTCGTGTCGGTGGCGGTCGAGGCCCGGCGGAGCACCGATGCGGAGCGCTTGACGGCTGCGCTCGTCCGGCTGGTCGAGGAGGATCCGTCGCTCGCGGTGCGGACGGACTCCGAGACGGGTCAGATCGTGCTCTCGGGCATGGGCGAACTGCATCTGGAGGTGGCCGTCGAGAAGGTCCGGCGCGCTCACGGGCTGGACGTCCGGGTCGGCCGGCCGCAGGTCGCCTACCGGGAGACGGTCGCCCGCGGTGTGTCCGGTCTGGTCTACCGGCACGTCAAACAGGACGGAGGGGCGGGGCAGTTCGCCCATGTCGTCATCGACGTCGAGCCGTGGGAGGACGACGCCGGCGGCAACGACGGTGCGGGCGCGGTGGAGTTCGTGTTCCGTTCGGCCGTCGTCGGCGGCCGGGTTCCGCAGGAGTACGTCCGGGCGGTCGAGGCCGGCTGCCGGGACGCCCTGGTGGAGGGCCCCCTCGGCGGGCACCCGGTGACCGGCGTGCGGGTGACGCTGACCGACGGTGCCACGCACCCGAAGGACTCCTCGGAGATGGCGTTCCGTACGGCCGGACGGTTCGCACTGCGCGAGGCGCTGCGCTCGTGCGCGATGGTGCTGCTGGAACCCGTCGTCGAGGTCACGGCGACCGTGCCCGACGATGCCGTGGGCGGGGTGCTCGGCGATCTGGCCGCCCGGCGCGGCCGGGTGTCCGGGTCCACCGCGCGGGCGGGTGCCGCGGTGATCACCGCGACCGTGCCGCTGGCCGAGCTGTTCGGCTACGCGACCCGGCTGCGGAGCCGGACGCAGGGCCGGGGCACGTTCACCACCCGGGCCACCGGCTACGCCCCGGCGCCGGCCTCGGTGTCCGGCGCCCAGCCCGGCCGGTGAGCCGACGGGGGCCGGGACCGCCCGAGAGGGAGGGACCGGCCCCCGTCCGGGACCGCGGAGAAGGCCGGTGGCCCGCCCGTTCGTGCGAGCGGGCCACCGGGGTTCGAAGGACCGGGGATCAGGCCACCGGTGCGGGGTAGGTCGGGTACTCCACGCCGGAGACGTGCTGCACGACCCGGATGACCTGGCACGAGTAGCCGAACTCGTTGTCGTACCAGAGGTAGAGGATCGCGTTGTCGCCGTCGACCTGGGTGGGGCCCGCGTCGACGATGGAGGCGTGGCGTGAGCCGATGAAGTCGCTCGACACCGCGTCAGGTGCGGTCGTGAAGTCGATCTGGCGCTTGAGCGGCGAGGTGAGCGACACGTCGCGCAGGTAGTCCAGGACCTCGTCGCGCGTGGTCTCGCGGCCGAGCTTCAGGCTGAGGATCGCGATCGAGACGTCCGGCACCGGCACGCGGATGGAGCTGCCCGTGATCGTGGCCTCGAGCTCGGGGAGCGCCTTCGCGACGGCGGAGGCGGCCCCGGTCTCGGTGATGACCATGTTGAGGGGCGCGGAGCGGCCGCGACGGTCGGAGCTGTGGTAATTGTCCAGCAGGTTCTGGTCGTTGGTGAACGAGTGGATGGTCTCCACGTGCCCGCGCAGGACCCCGTACTCGTCCGCCATGGCCTTCAGCGGCGGGACGATCGCGTTGGTGGTGCAGGAGGCGCAGGAGATGATCTGCTCGTCCGGCTTGATCTTGTCGTGGTTGACGCCGTGCACGACGTTGAGGACGTCACCCTTGCCCGGCGCCGTCAGGACGACCTTGTCGATGCCCGGGCGCAGGTGGTTGGCCAGACCCTCACGATCGCGCCACTTCCCGGTGTTGTCGATCAGGATGGCGTCGTCGATGCCGTACGCCGTGTAGTCCACGGACGTCGGGTCGTCGGAGTAGATCACCTGGATCTCGTTGCCGTTGGCGATGATCTTGTTGTTCGCCTCGTCGACGGTGATCGTGCCCTGGAACTGTCCGTGGATGGAGTCGCGGCGCAGCAGCGAGGCGCGCTTCACGATGTCCTGGCCCGCGCCCTTGCGGACGACGATGGCGCGCAGCCGCAGACCGTTGCCGGAGCCGGCCTTCTCGATGAGCAGCCGGGCGAGAAGGCGGCCGATGCGGCCGAAGCCGTACAGCACGACATCGCGGGACTCACGGCGCTCGATCTTGTTGGCCCCGGTGGCGCCGGCGACGGCGCCGGCGGTGAACTCCGCCTCGGAGAGGCCGCGGTCGTCGCTCTTGTACATCGCGGCGAGCATGCCGATGTCGATCTGGGAGGGGCCGAGATCGAGGGTGGTGAGCGCCTGGAGGAACGGCAGGGTCTCGGTGACCGAGAGCTCCGCGCCGTCGATCTGCCGGGCGAATCGGTGGGTCTTGAGGATGCTCACCACCGACTTGTTCACCAGGGAGCGGCTGTGCAGGAGGACGGTGACGTCCCTCTCGCGGTGCAGCTTCCCGATGATCGGGATCATCGACTCCGCGATCTCTTCGCGGTGCATCCAGTTGGTGAACGAGTCGTCATTGACAGTCACAGGTTTATCTTTCGAGCTAGGCGGCGCTCATATGGTAACCCGTCGCTCTTTCGATCATTCAAACGGTGGTGCCCGACGATCACGGCAGGGCGCACGGCGCACCCGCGCCGGAACGCGAGCGCTCCCACGCGCACGTGATGCCGGCCGCCGCGACGGCCGGGGCCGCGCGCGCACCCGCCGGGACGCCGGCGTCGAACAGCACGCCCGGCATGGGGGGTGAGCCGGCCGCCCTGCAGCCGGGCCGCGCGCAGCGCCACGGGCGAGCTCACCCGCATCGGCGCCGAGCACGATCTGTCCCTCACCCTGCTGCGCGTGCTCGGCATCCTGCGCGACGGACGCCCCCGCATGAGCAACCTGGCGGCTTTCCTGGGCCTGGACAAGTCGACCCTGTCCGGCCTCATCGACCGCGCGGAGCGACGGGGGCTGCTGACACGCGCCGCCAGCCCCGAGGACAAGCGCGCCGTGGTCGACCTGATCACCGACGCGGGCCGCGCGCTCAACGAGCGCATGTACGAGGAGGTGCGGGAGGCGCTCGCGCCGGCCACCGGCAGACTCGAGCCGCTGCAACGGCGACAGCTCGCACAGCTCCTCGAGCCCGTCCTCACCCCGCCCCTGCCGCTCACGCCGCGGCGCCTCCCGCACTGAGCGAGCGGGCGCACGCTCCGGCCGGCAGGGCGGCACGCGGGGGCAGGGCCACGGACGACGGCCTCGCAGCGGAGCCTTGTTTCTTTCAAGGGCTCCGCTGACCCGCGCGGTACGGCCGCACCGGGGACCGGCCCGCCGGCCCGCCCGGACCCCGACGAACCGCACGCGACCGCCCTGCGGCCGGCTCTGCCGCCACACCTCCACCCGCGGCCGCCTCCCACAGGGCCGGGTCAGCCCGGCAGCGAGTCCAGCCAGTCCGTCAGGATCCGGGTGACCTCGTCGGGCCGCTCCTGCTGGATCCAGTGGCCGCAGCCGTCCAGGATGTGCGAGGCGCTCAGGCCCGGCAGTGTCGTCGGGTACGCGGCGAGGGCGTCGGCCAACCACATGGTGGAGGCGTCCAGGGAGCCGCCGACGAAGAGCGAGGGCTGGGTGACGGGCGCACCGTCGAAAGCGGCGAGATCCTCCCAGTCCCGGTCCATGTTGCGGTAGCGGTTGAGTGCGCCGCTCAGGCCCGTACGCTCGAACTCTCCTGCGTAGAAGTCGAGTTGCTCCTCACCCAGCCAGTCGGGGCGGCCTGTCGGGAACCGTTCGCGCAACGTCCCCCCGCGGCCGGCGAAGTGCGGGTCCGGTGCGTCGCCCGGGGGCATGGTGTCGGCGGAGAGAGCGGCGTAGAAGCCGGCGAGCCAGCCACGGACGTCCGGTTCGATCTCCGCCTCGGCCACTCCGGGCTCCTGGAAGCGCGAGACGTAGAACTCCTCGTCCCCGCCCATTCCCGCGAAGACCTCACTGGGCCGCGGACCGCCGCGCGGGGTGTACGGCACGCTGAGCAACCCGACCGCCCGGAAGACGTCCGGCCGGACGAGGGCGGAGTTCGCCGCGATCGTCGCCCCCCAGTCGTGGCCGACGACCACCGCGTTCCGCTCGCCGAGCGCGTGCACCACGGCGACGTTGTCCTCGATCAGTTCGAGCATCCGGTACGCGGCGATGTCCTCGGGCCGGGAGGAACGGCCGTAACCCCGCACGTCCACGGCGACCGCCCGGTATCCGGCGGCGGCCAGCGCCGGCAGTTGGGCGCGCCAGGAGTACCAGGACTCGGGGAAACCGTGCACCAGCAGCACCAGCGGTCCCGTGCCCTGTTCCACCAGGTGGATCCGGCCTGCGGGCGAGGGCACCATGCGGTGCGTGAGGGCGGGCTCGGGCTGCTGCGGCATGCTTCCTCCACGACTGTCGGCCGACGCCGGTCACTACCGGTCGTCCGGCTCGGGACACGATCATGGGACGCCCTCGGGAGGGGCCGCGAGTTCTGTTGCCGTACCGGCAAAATCGGCAGGCCCGCGTACCCGGTGCGGGGTACGCGGGCCTCCCTGACGGCCTCGCCCGCGACAGCGAGCGGGCTCCCGAGGTCGTCGTCGCCGGTCAGTTGTAGCCGAAGCCCGCCGGCAGCGGGGACTGCCGGAACAGACGGGCGGGGACGGCGTCCGCCAGGGTCCGGTAGCCCGCGGGGTTCAGATGGAGATGATCACCGACGTCCAGCGAGGCGCTGAGGGCACGGGGGTTCTGGGGGTCACGGGCGGCTCGGTCGAAGTCGATCACCCCGTCGAAGCGGCCGCTGGTGCGGATCCAGGAATTGACCGTCTGCCGGGCCCCCTCGCGGTAGCCGTCCGGGTCGTCGTACCCGGTGTTGCCTCCGAAGGGGGTCAGCGTGGCCCCGTACACCCGGATCCCCAGCGCGTGGGCCCTGGTGATGATCTGGTCGTACGCCGCGATGACGTCGGCGGCCGTCTGCTTCTGGGCGGCGGGGGTGGCGGCCGCCGTCCCGATGTCGTTGACGCCCTCGAAGACGATCAGCCGGTCGACGCCGCTCTGGGACAGAACGTCGCGGTCCAGCCGGGCCAGTCCGTTCGGCCCCAGGCCGTCGTTGAGCAGGCGGTTGCCGCCGGCCGCCTGATTGACGACCGACGTCCGCACCTGGCCCGAGCCGGCCGCCAGCCGCTGCTGGAGTACGTCCGGCCAGCGGTCGTTCCCGTTGGTGGTCGAGCCCCGCCCGTCGGTCAGCGAGTCGCCGAGCACGGCCGTCGCCGATGTGCTGCTCCTCGACCACGCCTCGACACCGCTGAGGAGGTACCAGTGGTCGGCGGTGGCGGCCCCGGGAAGATCCTGGTCCTGCACATGGTCGCCGGACCGGAGGTACGACGTCGTACGGGAACCGGGGTGCGAAGTGAGGGCGGTCGACGCCTGCCCGGTGGCCAGGTAGGCCGTCACCGTCAGGTTGGAGCCGGGCTCGAGCCGGAAGTCCAGGGGATCGGAGACGGCCTGCGCACCGGCCGGGACCGCCACGGAGGAGGCGCCCCCGAAGGTCACCCGGCGCGTGCTCCCCTCCCGGATGGCGCCCGTTCCGGCCCGGCCCTCGAACGGCAGCGCCACGGACACCTTGGTGAGGGGCAGCACCGCACCGCCGAACGCGTTGGAGAACCGCAGTCGGATGTGGTCACCGCCCGCCGAGACGTGGACGGTCTGCCGCAGCGTCGTGTCCGTCAGGACGGAGTCGGCCTGGGTGAACGGCGCCGGCGGCATGTTGGACGGCTCCGTCAGCTGCGGCATCGACGTCCACGCCGCCACCCAGTGCGCGTTCCGCTCCTGGGGCCCGGGTGCGTGGTCCGCCCGCGCCGGCCCTGCCGCTTCCGGGGCCCCGAGCGCCGGCGAGACGGCGGCGAGGGAGGCGAAGAGCGCTCCCGCGGTGATCAGGCTGATCAGTGACGATCTTCGGTTCATGGATGTGTTCCCTCTGTGCGGTGGGGAAACGGGATGACACGCAAAGCGTCCACGTACGCGGATGGCGTCCCTATCCATGCGCCCGCCGGACCACGCGGCAGGCTAGCCCCTCCGATAATTGCGGTCAATCATTCGAAATGTTTCGCCGCGCTCCTGCAAGAGCTTCACACCGTTCCGTCCGCGATGTCCCGCCCACGGCCGGCCCCGCACCCGGCCCCACGGGCGCCACACCGCGGACACGACAGCGCCGGCTCCCGCGCGATGCGGGAACCGGCGCAGATTCCGTACGTGTACTACGGGTTGACGCAGCCGATCGACCCGACCGGGAAGTTGTTGCCGGTCGATGTCGCCGTGAACCCGAAGGTGACGCTTCCCTCCGGTGGGATGGTCCGGTTGTAGTCGGCGTTCTTGACGGTGAGCGTGCCGTCGGACCCCGTGGTCAGCACGCCGTTCCACACACTGCTGACCTTGGCGCCCGCACCTGGCGTCCACCGCACGGCCCAGCCGTCACGTGCCGTCGTGCCGTGGTTCATGACCTCGACGGAGCCCTGGAAGCCCCCGCTCCAGGAGTTGGTCACGCTGTAGACGGCCATGCACCCGGTGTGCGGGTCCGTCGGGTCGGTGGGGTCGGTCGGGTCGGTCGGGGTGGGCGTCGGGTCCGGAGTCGGGGTACCCCCCGAGCCGCGGATGCCGGTCACCTCACCGTGGCCGCCGTCGAAGACGACGTCGGAGCAGGAGAAGAAGTTCTCCTGACTGTCCGAGCGGACCCACTGGATGAACATCACCGCGTCACCCGAGCGGCCCGAGGGCAGGGCCAGATTCCAGTAGTAGTGGCCACCGTCCGTGCCCGGCGAGCCCGTCATCGGCGGGTTGGTGACGGTCTGGATCAGCTCCAGGTCGTCCCAGCCCAGTTCGGTGCTGGGCGAGTAGCCGGGCTTGGACAGGTACACGCGGAACGATCCGGGGTGCGCCGCCCAGTTGCTGTGCTTGACCTCGATCGTGTTCCCGGACGTCAGGTGCGTGCGCGGCCAGTCGCTGCGGGCGGCGTTGTATCCGGTGAAGTTGTACGGCGACCGGTTGCCGGCGCTGCACAGCGTTCCGTCCGGGACGTAGCCCTGCCCTCGCCCGCCCGCGTTGGAGTCGAGCACGGCGAACCAGTTGTACAGGGAGCTCGCGCCGCTTTCGTTGAGCGCGGCCTTGCACGCCGGGTTGGTCGGGTCCAGGGCGCCGGTGCTGGTCTGCGAATCCAGCCAGCAGAGGTAGGTACGCGAACCCGGCGTCATCGTCACGCCGTGCGCCTGTGCGTTGCCCTGGCCCAGTAAGGTCAGGGCGATTCCCCCGAGCAGTGTCGCGAACACCGCTACCAGGGAAGCAAGTTGCTTTCTGCGTCGAGCCATGGTGTCTCCTGTGCCTGTGTGGGGACTGTCTTCCGGTAGGGCCTGGCTCCTCTCCTGCGGTCGCCGTCCGTGAGGGGCCCTCGCCCGTGCGGGCGCCATGCCCGCACGAGGGCGAGGGACCCGGGTGCGGCCGGGTGGGTCGGGCGGGCGGTTCGCCCGGGCGAGCATGATGGAGAGGGATGCGGGGACGGCCGGGGCGCCGGTCCTGGGCGCGACGGCCGGCGTCTGCGGGTGTACGGCTGCGGGCGCCGGCCTCACCGGAGGCGGACCGGCCGGGCGGGGACCACCTGGGCTGCGTGCCGCGGGTGTGAAGGGGTGCGGGGGGACCCGCGCCCTGCGCGACGGGGAGACAGCACGGCGGGCCCCGGATCCATGCGGATCAGACCAGGCACGACCGGCGCCGTGGGGGGCGAGCCGGGGCGCGGCGGTGGCGGTGAGGGTCGCGCCGGGCGGGGTGAGCGGTGCGGGGGCCGTGCGGTAGCGCTCGCATGCGGGGCCTCTCTGGGGGAGGAAGGACCGGATGGGGCGACGAAGGCTCGGGAAGCACTCGACGCCTTACCGCTGGGAGCGCTCCCATTCAATGGTTCGTAGGGACTGTAGAAGTTAGCCGTGTCCCTGACAACCCCTCGGCCCGGAAATGTGTCGCACGGATTACGGCAAGGTGCTTCACGGTCGGCGAACAAAAAGGGGGCCGCTTCTCGGGACCGGTCAACCCCGTTGGGAGCGCTCCCGCTACGGCCTCCTGGGAAGGGATCCGGCAACCTCGGCACCGGGCCGCGACCGACCCCCGGGCAGCCGTCGGCCCGGCTGTCACGGCAACGCCCCGCGGCCCTGCCGTCACGGCGACGGGCCCATGCCCGCGCCCCCACCCCTGGCCCCGGCCCCGCCGTCACATAGCGGCCCCCGGACCGATCCGACACCGCGACGGGCCCTTCGTCACCGTGGTCGGCCGGCGGACCGACGCCTCAGGCCGAGTCCCGCACCACCAGCCGCGTACGGAGGATCACGTGGCGCCAGGCCACCTCCGGCTCGTCCATCTCCTCCAGCAGCAGCCGCACCATGGTCCGGCCGATCTCCTCCATCGGCTGGCGGACGGTCGTCAGCGCCGGCTCGGCCTGCTCCGCCAGCTCGAAGTCGTCGAAGCCGACCACCGCCACGTCCTGCGGCACCCGGCGTCCCGCCGCGTGCAGCGCGGCCAGCGCCCCGGCGGCCATGCTGTCGGACGCGGCGAAGACGCCGTCGACCTCGGGGTGCCGCTCAATGAGGCCGGCCATCGCCCGCCGCCCGCTGGCCTCGGTGAAGTCGCCCTGAACGACCAGCGACGGCGCCTCTTCTAGGCCCGCGTCTCTCAGCGCTTCCTTGTATCCGCGCAGTCTGCACTGGGCGACGTACATCTCGGGCGGGCCCGTGATGGTGGCGATGGCCCTCCGCCCGCCATCCACCAGATGACCGACCGCGGCCCGCGCACCGCCCACGTTGTCCGCGTCCACATAGGTCACCCGCTCCTCGCCCGAGCGCCTGCCCAGCAGCACCGTGGGCAGTCCGGCGTCGGCGAGCATGTCCGGCAGTCGGTCGCCCGCCGGCACGGACATCAGCAGCGCCCCGTCCACCCGTCCCCCGCGCACGTACTCCACGAGCCGCTGCCGCTCGGTGTCCGTGTGCACGAGCGTGAGCAGCAGTTGCACCCCCGCCTCCGTGAGGGCGTCCCCGACCGCGCGCGCGACCTCCGAGAAGAACGGCTCCCCGAACAGCTTCCAGTCCGACTTCGTCATCACCAGGGCGACGGCGTCCGCACGCCGCCCGGCCAGTGAGCGCGCGGCGAGGTTGGGCACGTAGTCCAGTTCGTCGATGGCGCGCTGCACGGCACGGCGTGTGGACGCCTTGACTCCTGACGCGTTGTTGATCACCCGGGAGACCGTGCCCCGCCCTACTCCGGCAAGGGCGGCCACCTCTTCCAGTGTCGGTGTGCCGGAACTCCGCTTCAGCATGCTCCCACCCCCCTGAACACCCGATCCTACGACCCGGCGGGTGCTCGGCCGACTGTTCCGGCGGACCGTTCGCGATCACGGACCGGCTCGTGGTGGCGGTGTCCCCCGCCGACGACCGGGGCCGGTCCCGGCGCGGGCCCCGTGGGCGGCAGCGGCGGCGAATCGTGTCCAACCGCTTGACGGCGCGTCTCGCGACCCCCGAGATTGGGAGCGCTCCCAATTCTGCGGTGCCCCACCGGCCCACCCTGAACCGGACTGCGCCGAGATGGCCCCCGCATACCAGGCGGGGACGGTCGCCCTCGCGCCACCGGCTTCGGGAGCGCTCCCATCGCGTCGTTCCCACGTCATACATGGAGGAATGCTGTGAAACGCCTATTGGCTCTACTGGCGACCTGCGCGACGATTCTGGGCCTTACGGCCGCGTTCGGTCCGCAGGCGGTGGCTGCCGCGGGATGCAAGGTCGACTACACGGTCACCAGCCAGTGGCAGGGCGGCTTCCAGGCCGGAGTGAAGGTCACCAACCTGGGCGATCCCGTCAGCGGGTGGACGCTCTCGTACACCCTGCCGGACGCCGGGCAGAAGGTCGTCCAGGGCTGGAACGCCACCTGGACACAGTCCGGTTCAACGGTCACCGCCGTCGGCATCGACTGGAACCGCACGCTGGCCACCGGTGCGGCGACCGATCTGGGACTGGTGGGCTCCTTCACGGGCGGCAACCCGACGCCCACGGCGTTCAAACTGAACGGCGTCGCGTGCACGGGCTCCGTCGACGGAACCACTCCGCCCGACCCGGGCGGCGGCACTCCCGGCACCGACGGCACCCCGGTGGGCATCAACGGGCAGCTGCACGTGTGCGGCGTGAACCTGTGCAACCAGTACAACCGCCCCGTGCAGCTGCGCGGGATGAGCACGCACGGCATCCAGTGGTTCAGCCAGTGCTACAACAACGCCTCGGTGGACGCCCTGGCCAAGGACTGGAAGGCCGACCTGCTGCGTATCGCCATGTACGTCCAGGAGACCGGGTACGAGACCGATCCGGCGGGCTTCACCAGTCGGGTGAACGGCCTGGTCGACATGGCCGAGGCGCGCGGCATGTACGCGATGATCGATTTCCACACGCTGACGCCGGGCGACCCGAACTACAACCTCGACCGGGCGAAGACGTTCTTCGCGTCCGTCGCGGCCCGCAACGCGGCCAAGAAGAACGTGATCTACGAGATCGCCAACGAGCCCAACGGCGTGAGCTGGGCGGCCGTCAAGAGCTACGCGGAACAGGTCATCCCGGTGATCCGTGCCGCCGACCCGGACGCCGTCGTCATCGTCGGAACGCGCGGCTGGTCCTCGCTGGGAGTCTCGGACGGCTCCAACGAGAGCGAGGTCGTCAACAACCCCGTCAACGCCACCAACATCATGTACGCGTTCCACTTCTACGCCGCGAGCCACAAGGACTCCTACCGCGCCACACTGAGCCGGGCGGCTTCCCGACTGCCCATGTTCGTCACCGAGTTCGGTACGGTGAGCGCCACCGGCGGCGGAGCGATGGACCGGGCGAGCACGACGGCCTGGCTCGACCTGCTCGATCAGCTGAAGATCGGCTACGCGAACTGGACCTATTCCGACGCCTCCGAGAGCAGCGCGGCCTTCCGGCCCGGCACCTGCGACGGCGGCGACTACAGCAGCAGCGGCGTGCTGACCGAGTCAGGGGCACTGATCAAGAGCCGGATCAGCACCCCGGACAGCTTCCCCACCAGCTGACCGGCCGCGGGGCTCCGGCGCGGCCGGGGCCCCGCCCGACGCTGACACCGCCCCGCTCGTCCTCCGCCCTGACGCCGCCCGGAGCGGCGCTCCCCGCCCGCCTCGGCCCGCATCTCGCCCCCGCCGAGCCCGGAATCATCACCTGCTGGGGCCGGCAGCTACGGGCGCCGGTCCCCGACCGGTCCCGACCGGTCCCCAGAAATGATCGAGGGCCGGTTTCGGATTGCTCCGAAACCGGCCCTGACCTGCGACTGTCTCCAGTCGGGACGACAGGATTCGAACCGGCGACCCCTTGACCCCAGGAGTAAGGGTCAGGGGCATTTTCCGGATATAGCAGACTTAATCCGGGTGCATATCGTGCACGTGGCGGCCCGTCGTGCACCATCGTGCATGCCGTGTGGTCCCCACCTGGTGCCCATCAAGCGGCTGCTGTTCTGCCATCAGGCAGGCGCCTTCGTGAGGCGGCAGCTGGCGAGCAGCTGTGCTGAGACGAACAGGTGGGGGTGAGCAGCTGATCCTCGACTACGCGATATCAGACGGGTCCGACAATCGAACGGGACGGCCGCTAAGTTTCCGTCGCGTTCCGCGGACGACAGCGTGAGGTGCTCGGACTGTCTGTGTGGATACAAAGCCCTGTAAACGGACACGCAGCCCTCGATCGGCCGCCAGGAATTGACCTGATGACGACGGGTGGTGACCCACAGGTGCCCAGGGGCCCGCGACGCTTGCGCCCTGTCACACAGTGCGAAGGGAGATCGGCGTGGGCAAGGTGTCACTCAGTTCTGCGGTGCGGAGTCTGCTGGACGATCCGCGTGCGGATCCAAAGTTGGAGGTCTCGGGCGTTGAGCAGGCTGCCGACGCGGTCCGTCTGCTCGACGAAGGGCTGCGCAGCGGGTTGGGCGTCTACCGCAGCATGGCGGCGGGTGCGCAGCAGGGCGCAGAGTCGCTGTCGTCCGACCCTCTCCAGGTACTCTCCGAGTTCGTACAGAACGCCAACGACGCACAGGCCGGGCAACTGCGCTTTCTGTGGAGCCCGGACGCTCTCCTCGTCGCCCACGACGGTGTCCCCGTCCGCCTCCGTGACATCTTGTTGCTGGGAATGCCCTGGCTCAGTGGCAAGACCACCGACGCTCGGAGCACGGGCCGCTTTGGCATCGGGCTTTCGACGCTCGGAGCCATCGCCACGACCTGGGAGGTCCACTGCCACCCCTTCCACGTCCGGTACGCTGGCCTCACCCTGGAACCCGTCGCCCGGCCCGAGCTGCCGGAGGAGATTTCCGGACCCGGGTGGACGGTCTTCCGCATCGCCTTGGAGCCGGGACAGCTACCGGCCGACCAGCTCTTCACGTGGTTCGAGAGCTGGAGCGACGCCTCTCTGCTCTTCCTGCGCCGTCTCGAACGCGTCGAAGTGACGGACGGCAATCGCAGAATCGTACTGGCGCTGTCCTGGAAAGAAGTGGGACACACGCACGTGGATGTCGGCGGCAGGGACACCTGTGTGACGGTGCGGCATGCCACGACGATCGAGGGAACGGTCTGGCGCGTGTACGAAGCGCAGGTCACGCCCCACCCCGACTGGAAGCGCCACCACAAGGCCCTTGGGTCCGAGGTTCCTGTAACAGTGGCGCTTCCGTTGCGGGACCTTCGCCACGGCTGCGTACACGCTGGACTGCCCGTCGCACCGCTCGACATGGCCGCCCGCGTCCACAGCCAGTTCGACCCCGTCGCCAGCCGCGAGGGGTTCGCCGGCAGCCAGCTGAACCAGCAGCTTGTCCCGCTGATCGCCGACCTGTGGGAGGCCGCTGTCCGCGACGTGCTCGGACACGTGGACCCGGCAGCGTGGCACCTCATCCCCCTCCCGTCGTCTGGCCGGGTCACGCCGCAGGGGCAACTGCAGGACCTGATGAGGTCGGCCCTGCAGGACCGCGCCCGGCAATCGCTCGCCGAGGATCTCGTCCTGCCGGCCTCCGACGTCGGCCCATTGGTGCCCCTGAACGAGTTCGCCGTCGAAGACGCCGCTCTGACGGGTGTTGTCGACGACGCGGAGCTCACCCGCCTGACCGGCGCATCCCACGCATTTCCGCCAGCTGCTCGCGACCGGGCCGGCCGCTGGCGTCGCGTTCTCGCGGACTGGCGCGCGGCCGGGGCGGAACTGCGTCCCGAAGTGCCGGTCACGGACGCGCTTGTTCTCTTCGGCGACGCGGACCGCGAGGTCGTACGGACCGTCCGACTTGCCGCGGTCACCATCGAAAGCGGCCACGACCTCGCGCTGATGCACAAGCCGTGCCTGGTCACGAAGGACGGACATGTGCTGGCGCCCTTCGACAGACGGCATGCCTACGCGGAAGGGCCTGTCGATGCGAACGGCCCGCTGGATCTCCTGGGAGTCGTGCACGATCTGCACCCCGCCTACTGGGCCGAGGACCCTGACGCAAAGGGGGTGATCGAATGGCTGCGGAATCGCGGACGGCTGATTCGGCGGAACGACACGGCGGGCGTCCTCCGGATCGTGGCCCGGCTCGGCGAATCGGGCGGACGCCTGCCCGACGCCGACGACACACAGGAGATCGACCGCCTCACTGCCCTCCAGCGGGCCCTCGGAGACCTGCCCAAGACGGCACGCAACACCCTCGGGACCGGCATCGGGCGGGCCGTCCGGCTGAACGGCTTCTCATTCGACGACCAGGGCGAGGAGAAGCCCCACAAGGTCGAGCCCAGCGCCGCCTATCTGTCGGCAGCGCTCGAGAGCGCCGACGGCGACCGGTTCGCGGTCGCCGCCCGCAAGACACCCGGGCTCGTCTGGGTGCACCGCTCCTACGCGCGATCGCTGCTCTCGGCCACGCAGGGAAACGGCCTGAGCAGAACGGCTTTCCTCCGGCTCCTCGGCGTGGCGGACACGCCTCGCCTGACGCCCGTCCCACGCGCCCGGTTCCACCACACGTACTTCAAGGAGTACGCCGCGGACCCGCGGATCGGTCTGTCGCGTCAGTGCATGTGGTCCCTTACGGACCGCCGGAACGCGATGAGCGAGAAGGGCGCGCAATACACGCTGGACGACCTCGTCAGCGACGACCTGCAAGCCGTCGTCGCCGACATCGTGGCCGAGCAGAACGTGGACGAGCGTCGGCGGCGCACCGCCGCGCTGCTGCGCACGCTCGCGGGTCCGCTGACCGGCTCCGACGCCCGGGTGCCGATGGCTCGGGCGGACCGCAAGTGGTTCGTCCGGGGTGAAACGTCCGCGCTCTGGGTCTGGCAGCTGCGGGACTCCGCCTGGCTGGAGGACACCACCGGAGCTCTGCGGGCCCCGACCGCACTCCAACTGCGCACACCGGACGCCGAGGCGCTCTACGGTCACTCCGACCCCGATTACCTGCACGGACACATCCAGCGGGCGCTGGCCACCCGTACTGAAGTCCTCACATCCCTCGGTGTCTCCGGCGACCCTGACGTTCCCCGCCTCACGGCCCGGCTCCATGAACTACGCAAGCGCACACAGGACGGCGACGAGCTCGGCGACGGTCTCCGGGTGGAGGCACTGCTCGTGTACCGGGCCCTGGCACGACGTCTCACGGACCGCTCGGCCGAGGTCCCACGGTCCGAGGTCGAAAAGCAAATCCGACGCGCCTTCACGGCTGAGGCATTGGTCCTCACCGACCAAGGCTGGAAGACCGCGAACTCATGCTTCAGAGGTGCCGCCGTCCTGCGCGGATTCCGACCCTTCACGTTCAGCGAGCCCGCCCTTGACCCGCTGTGGAGGTTCCTCGGCGTGGGCGAACCGGAAGCTGAGGACCTGGCCGACGTACTGAAGGAGATCTCCCGGCGGGGCGACGCTCCTGACGGCCGGGACCAGCAGGTGATGCTCAACGCCCTGCGCTGCCTGCGGGACCGGCTCGCCGCGGCCGATGGGCCGGTCCCGCTCGGGGTGCGCAACAAGCTGCGCCCGCTGCCGCTCTGGACCACCTCCGGGTGGACGCGGGCCAGGCCGGTGTACGCCGTGGATCATGTCGGCGTCGAACGCTCTCTGGCGGGACGGTTGCCGCTCTGGAGGCCGGGAGGCGACACCCGGCAATTCACGCCACTGTTCGGCCTACTCAGGGTCACCCCGCTCGACGTCGTCGGCGCACAGGTCATCGATGCCCCTCACGCAGTGCCGGACCGCGCCCTCACCGAAGACTTCCACCGCGCGGTCGTCGGGCTACAAGACCTTCTCGTGCGCGACGAGCCCGAGGTAGCGGAGTCCTTCGCCGACTGGGACTGGCTGGCCGCCCTGGAGGTACGGCTCCATCCCAGCCTGCGGATCAGTCTGGAACCAGACGGAGCGCGCGAACGGATCGAAGTCGCCGTCGACGCGCACATCTCGCGCGAGCAGGGCGGCGTCGTCTTCCTCCGGTCCGCCGAGTCATTGCAGACCAAGAGGGGTGCAGGGACGGCGATCGCCTCGCTGTTCCCCGAGCAACGGCAGCGGGTCGGCCACCGTTGGCGGGACGTCTGGGAGGAGCATCTGGCGAACCTGACCGTGGAGACCGCGCTCACGTCAACCCGCCAGCAAGACCGGGAGGAACGACGCCGACTGGACGAACAGCTACGACGGAGGGAACAGGAGAGTCCGGCCCCGCACCCCGCACCGGTGATCCCGACCGCCCGCCCCGCGAGCGGTGGGCCGGCCCGGCGCCCCGCCTCCGTCTCGCCGTCCACCGCCCTGCCGAGCACACTTCCGCCCTCGCCGCAGCCTGCGCCGCCACCCTCTGCGCGGCTTCTCGTCGACGAGGCCGCCTTCAACGACCGAACCTTCACGGTCACCACGACCGGCGCGCCGTCCGCGAGCGGGCCGTCCTTCTCGTCCCCCACGCGTACCGGGGGAAGCGTTCCGCGGTCGTCGTCCCTCCTCCCCCTTCCCCGGCCCGGCGGCGCCCCTCCACGAGAGCAGTCCGCTCCCCTGGGCTACCGCGACGCCGACAAGGAGCGCCGCGTCCTCCATGCACTGCGGCACATCCTGCGGGAAGAAGACATCGAACTGGAGGACCAGCGGGGAGTCCCGGGCTTCGGGGCCGACGCCCACGACTCGACCGGGCGCTTCTTCGAGATCAAGGCGCACGGTGGCGCTGTCCCATCCGAACTCTCCCTCACGCGAGCAGAGTTCACCCGAGCAATGACCGAAGGTGGCAACTACGTCCTGGTGATCGCCTCTCACCTTGAGAAGGACACCGGCACCCCGACTCTGCGCCTCGTCCCGGACCCCGTGAACAGCTTCGAAATCGAGCTCCCGACGGAGGTCAGACTTATGGGCGTCCGCAATATGGGCGTGGCCTCCACTGTGTACGAATGGCCTTCGGTGGAGTGAACAAGCTCTGGCCATCGCGCACTGGGGAGGCCCGGCAACCAACATCACCATCGGAATGCAACAGCAACCCAATGGCCTCATAGTTGGACAACATCGGATGAGCACCGCGCCCGTCGAGGTCACTGCTTCGGGTGTCGGCCGTGCCCGCCCCGCCCAAGCCACCACGGCGCGTCCGTCGTGGTGGTGGCGGTCACTCTCTGGGACGGCCAAGGATCGCACCAGCTGACCCAACCCCAGCAAGATGCGACCCGGGAGTGAGTGCGTTGTGGCAAACCGGATCCGATTCGAGGCAGGCGGCACAGGTGACCGTTCGCCGGGTCTCCTGAGGACGCCCAGCATTCGCAGGTGGCTTCTCTGCGAACAGCGGGCAGAGTGCCTCGGGAAGCTGCCGGGCATGGTTTGGTGCGGGCGGACACCTACATGGACAACCCCTTCGCTTTCTCGACGGACACGAAAATCTCAGAAGAGGCAAACGTGTACGTAGCCTCGCCGGCGCTGAACCGAGTTGCCGCTACCGCACCAGCGAGGGGCGTTTAGCATCGAACGTCCAGCCGGGCATGAGGTACTGCATCGCGGCCGCGTCGTCCCGCGCTCCCAGCGCCTCCTTCCGGTAGAGATCGTGGGCTGCGAGGAGGCGGTCCATGTCGAGTTCGATGCCCAGCCCGGGGGCGTCAGGGACGGCGATTTCGCCTTCGACGATCCGCGGCGGGGTGAGGGTGAGCCGCTCCAGGCCCTCCTGCCAGATCCAGTGCGTGTCCAGAGCGTTGTACTCACCCGGGGCCGCCGCACCACAGTGCGTGATCATGGCGAGTGAGATGTCGAAGTGGTTGTTGGAGTGGCAGCCCCAGGTCAGGCCCATCGAGTTGCACAACTGGGCCACACGCACCGAGCCCTGCATGGTCCAGAAGTGCGGGTCGGCCAGCGGGATGGACACGGACTGCAGGGCCAGGGCATGGGTCAGCTGCCGCCAGTCGGTGGCGATCATGTTGGTTGCTGTGGGGAGGCCGGTGGCGCGGCGGAACTCGGCGAGGACCTCGCGCCCCGAGTAGCCGTCCTCCGCCCCGCAGGGGTCCTCGGCGTAGGCGAGCGTGCCCAGGAGTGGTGAACACAGCTCGATTGCCTCGCGCAGGGACCACGCGCCGTTCGGGTCCAGGGTGATCCGGGCTGTGGGGAAACGGTCCTTGAGCGCGCGTACGGCCTCGACCTCGTCGTTGCCGGGCAGAACTCCGCCCTTGAGTTTGAAGTCCCGGAAGCCGTACAGGTCGTAGGCCGCCTCGGCCTGGCGGACGATCGTTTCGGGGGTGAGGGCCTCCTCGTGTCGGATGCGGTACCAGTCGACGTGCGAGTCGTGCTCCCGGACGTACTCCAGGTCTGTGCGGTCGGGGTCGCCGACGTAGAAGAGGTAGCCCAACACCCGTACTGAGTCCCGTTGCTGGCCGTCGCCCAGCAGTGCCGCGACCGGTACGCCGAGGTGCTGGCCGAGCAGGTCGAGGAGCGCCGACTCGACTGCCGTGACGGCGTGCACGGTGGTTCGCAGGTCGAAGGTCTGGGCGCCCCGTCCGCCCGCGTCGCGGTCGCGGAACCGGTTTCCGATCTCGCGCAGGATGCGTTTGTAGTCGCCCACCTTCGCGCCGACGACCAGTGCCTCGGCATCGCGCAGTGTCTGGGTGATCTTCTCGCCGCCGGGCACCTCTCCCAGTCCGGTACGGCCGTCGGAGTCCGTGAGGACGACGATGTTGCGGGTGAAGAAGGGGCCGTGGGCGCCGGAGAGGTTCATCTCCATGCAGTCGCGGCCGGCGACGGGGTAGACGGCGAAATGGGTGATGGTGGGCTGGATCATGCTGGTGGGTTCCTTGGGTTCGAGCCTGGTTCGAGGGTGGGGCGGGTGGCGGTCAGACCGGTTCAGAGGCTGAGGACGTCAAGGACCCATTCGCCTGCCAGGACGCCGCCCAGGCCGAGGATCGCGAGCACCGTCGTGTAGGTGGTACGGACTTTGATCGCCTCGAGGACGGAGAGGTTGAAGTACTCCTTGAACAGCCAGAAGCCCGGGTCGTTGACGTGGGAGAAGGCGATGGATCCGCAGCTGACGGCGAGCACCATCATCTCGGGGTGGGTTCCGCTTCCTGCCAGGAGGGGCAGCACCACGCCAGAGGCTGTGACGACGGCGACCGTTGCCGAACCGAGCGCGACGCGGAGAATGACGGCGATCAGCCACGCCAGGATGATCGGCGAGACGGGCCAGCCCTCCGTGACGTCCTTGATGTAGTCGGAGATCCCGCCCTCGACCAGGACGTTTTTGAACGCGCCGCCCGCGCCGATGACCAGGAGGATCATCGCCATCGCCTGGGCCGCCGAGACGCAGGACGCGTTGACGTCCGCCATGCTGCGGCCGATGCGCGGTCCGAACGCCCAGGCCGCCAGGGCGAGGGTCAGCAGGAGCGCGATGGGTGCCGAGCCTATGAAGGCAACGGCGTGCAGGAGCGCGTTGTCGCCGGCCGTGACCATGTCGGTCACGGCAGCGCCGGCGATGAGCACCACCGGGAAGAGGGCCACGAACAGGGACCAGCCCATGCCGGGCATCTCCTCGTCGGTGAACTCTCGCTCCGTGACCAGGCCCTTGGGCACGGAGGGGTTCATCGCCCTGACGAACGGCAGGCGGGGCCATACGAGCGCGATCAACGTGCCGGCGGGTATCGCGATGAATAGGCCGTAGAGGAGGGTGTGGCCCACGGAGGCGTGGAAGGTTGCGGCCACTGCGGTCGGGCCGGGGTGCGGCGGCAGGAAGCTGTGCATGGTGGACAGGGCGATCGACATCGGGAGGCCCACCCACAGCAGGTTCACCCGGGTGACCCTGACCAGGGTGAATGCGATGGGCACGATGATGATGAAGGCGACCTCGTAGAACATGGTCACCCCGATGAGCATGGACGTGATCACCATGGCCAGCTGGACCCAGCGCGGGCCGAACGCGTTGAGCAGCCGGTCCGCGATCCGCTGGGCGGCTCCGGAGTCGCCCATGACCCTGCCGACCATGGCACCGAGTCCGATGGTGAGCATGGTGTCGCCGATCTGCCCTCCGATGCCTTCGGAGAGGACGTCCGGAATGCCGGCCACCGGGATTCCCTGGACCAGCGCGACACCGACCGCCACGATCAGGAGCGCGGCGAACCCGTTGAGTTTGAGGCGTGTCATCAGGAACAACAGGACTAGAACGCTGATGGCGACTACAAGGAGCGGCACGTCAGTTCTCCTTTGAACTGTTGGATCAGGGAAGGGTTGAGCGTTTCCCCGCGAGCCGGAGATTCCCTGTGAAGGGCGGGGGCGGCGGCGCGGGGCGGGCGGTGTCGGGCGGTGTCAGGCGGTGTGCCGGCGGCGGACGCCGACCAGGTCGAGTCCGGTGTCGAGGATCTGCTCGAGGGCGGCGAGGTCGGCCGGACAGGGGTCGGTGAGCGGTGCGCGTACGGGGCCGACCGGCAGTCCGCGCAGCCGGGCCGCGGCCTTGACCAGGGACACGGCGTAACCCGGGACCCGGTCGCGCAACTCGACCAGCGGGATGTAGAAGTCGCGCAGCAGCGTGTCCACCGCCGTGTCGTCGCCGTCGCGCAGAGCAGTGAAGAAGGCGCCGGCGATCTCGGGGGCGAACGCGTGGACGGCCGAGGAGTAGGCCGGGACGCCGACAGTGGCGTACGCCCGGGCCTGGATCTCGGCGGTGGAGGCGCCGTTGAAGAAGAGGAAGCCGTCGGGAGCGGCAAAGGTGAGGCGCTGCAGGCGATCCAGGTCGCTGTGCCCGTCCTTGAGGCCGATGACCGAGGGGATCTGCGCGATGCGTCGAACGCTGTCGGCGGTCAGGACGACCTGACCGCGCTGGTATGCGATCAGTGGCAGCCGGGTGCCGGCCGCGATCCGGCGCAGCTGTTCGACCAGACCGTCCTGCGGGGCTGCGACGAGGTAATGCGGCATCACCAGCAGGGCGTCGGCGCCGGCCTCCTCCGCGATGCGGGCGAAGCGCAGTGCCTGGGCCCAGCCGTAGCCGATCCCCGCGACCACGGGCAGCCGGCCGTCGGCGGCCGTAACCGCGACCTCGATGACCGCGCGGTACTCGTCCTCGTTCAGTGCGCTGAACTCCCCTGTCCCGCAGGCCGGGAACAGGGCGCCGGGCGCGGTGGCGACCTGGGCCGTCAGATACGTCCGGTACGACTCCAGGTCGAGGCTGCCGTCCTCCTGAAAACTCGTGAGGGGGAAGGACAGCACCCCAGCCTTCATGCCCTCGCGTAGCCGCTGCACGACGCTTTCGGCTGCCGCACTGATCCGCTCCAAGAATCTCATCCCCATATGCAGATGGAAAATATGTATGAGGACGCAGCTAAGTGGTTGAACAGGCATCGGTCAAGGGGTGCGGCGGCCCGGATTTACGATGTGGCCATGCCTGAGAACAGCAGGGTCCGTGAAGTGAAGTCGGCGGCCCGTACCGTCGCGCTGCTCGAACTGCTCGCCGTACGAGGCGACCGGCCGGCCCGTCTCGACGAACTCGCCGAGGCGCTGGACGTACCGCGCAGCAGCATGTACCAACTCCTGCAGACCCTTGTCAGTTGCGGCTGGGTGCGCTCCGACACGACCGGATCCCTCTACGGCATAGGTATCCGCGCTCTGCACACAGGCACGAGTTACCTCGACAGCGACCGGCACATACGCACGGTCCGCCCCTATCTTGACGAAGCTTCGGAGGCACTCGGCGAGACGATCCATCTGGCCCGGCTCGACGGCCCGAACGTCGTCTACCTCGCCACACGGGAGTCCCACGAGTACCTGCGCACCATCAGCCGGGTCGGCCGCCGCATCCCCGCCCACGCCGGGGCGCTCGGCAAGGCACTGCTCGCCGAGCGCTCCCTCAGCCAACTCCCCCTTCCCGAAGGCCCTTTGGCAGCCCTCACGGAGAACACGCACACCGATCACGCGGCGCTGCTCACCGACCTCGCCACCGTGCGCGAGCGCGGCTACTCCATCGACCACGAGGAGACGGTGACCGGCATCGCCGGCTTCGGCTTTGCCCTGCGTTACACCTCACCGGCCACCGACGCCATCAGTTGCTCGGTACCCCTGGCGCGACTCAGCGAGGAGCACGAGGCGCGCATCGTCGCCGTCATGCGGGAGACCCGGGCAAGGATCGAGAGCGTTCTACCGCCTGTCTCAGGCGCTCCGGACTGGCGTTGACCCGGGCCGACTCGGCCCCGGACACCTCGCCCTCGCTCCTGCCCGCACCCAGGTGGTGTGCCCGAGGACCAGATGATGCGTGCCCGTGCGGCAGGCCGCTCCCCGGACACCTCGCCACCACCGCCCGCCACTCGCCCGAAGCACTCGAACGTGCCCTCGCCGACGCCAGCGCCTTGGGCGGCACGTACCGACCACACCGGCATCTCCTTGGGAGGAACCCTTTCGCCTGGGGCCCGGGCGGGGGTCCCCTGGTGCCGTGCTCGTGGAGACCACGGGCACCGCTGCCGGCAGGATGGCCGCCACGGCCGCGCCTCCCGACTCGACCAAGGTCGGTGGGGTTCGGAGAACAGCGCGTGGAGTTCCGGGAAGGCCATGCCTTCGGCGAGGGAGTCGTAGTCGCCGGTCCCGACGGGCTCCTGCGCGGTGCGGCGGGCGGCAGCGTAGGCGACCTGTGCCACGCCCGAGCCGAGGCTGACGCGAGCCAAAAACGGTCAAGGGCCGGTTTCGGATTGCTCCGAAACCGGCCCTGACCTGCGACTGTCTCCAGTCGGGACGACAGGATTTGAACCTGCGACCCCTTGACCCCCAGTCAAGTGCGCTACCAAGCTGCGCCACGTCCCGATACCCGTCTGACCTGGGCTTTCCCCTGGCCGAACGCGCATGAGAACAATACCGCACTTCGACAGGTGGTCACGCACCCCTTTCGGCCGCCCCGGATCTCCGGGCGGCCCGACGAAGCCGGGCGTGTCCCGCGTGAGCGGCGCGCGGGCGGGCGGAGCCGTGCGCCTGCCACTGCGGCCGGGACCTCTTCCCCCGGTCAGCGCGGCCGGAAACACCGCCCCGCCCAGCGTGGAGTTCAGCACCCCCGGCCCGACGAGGTCGGCCGACCGGCCCAGCACGACGCGCAGCCTCCCCTCGGTGTGGGCGGCGAGGTAGCGGGTGTCCAGCTCCGCTCGCATCCGGCCCTTGCGGGTGGTCGCGTTCCACGGGGTGCCCTCGGTCATCACAGCGCCCCGCGTCTCACCGTACGGATAGAACGTGTCGAGGACGACGAGCCGTGCGCCGACCGCCTCGGCCGCCGCGAGCACGGACCGCTGGATCCTCGGTATGACCTCGACCTGGCGGTGGTAGCCGACGTGCACGCAGTGGTAGACGACGACCGCTCCTTCTACAGCCGCGCGGGCCCCCTCGGCGGTGGCCACGTCGGCGGCGAACCGGTCGACCCCCGTCGGCGCGGGCCCCTCGCCCGACCGGTCGACGAGCCGCCCGGGGTGGCCGCGACGGGCCAGTTCGGCGGCGAGCGCGGTACCAGCGGGGCCGGCGCCGAGGACTGCGTGGAGGTCATGTGCCGCGGCCATCGTGTGTGCTCCCTGGGATACGAAGGAGCCCTATCAACCCTCACTTCCGTTAGACCCCGTAACTCTTGCGATGAGGCGTCGCGACACCGAACGTTAGGCTCCGTAACAGAAGTGAGCTTGCCTAGCGAAAGGGCCCGCAATGGCCACGGCGCAGCAGGGGCCCCGGGCCCGTTACCGGGAGCAGACCCGGACGGAGATCAAGGAGACGGCGCTGCGGCAGCTCGCCGACGGAGGGGTGGCCGCGCTCGCGCTCACCCGGATCGCGAAGGACATGGGTCTGTCCGGTCCCGCTCTCTACCGCTACTTCGCCGGCCGCGACGATCTGCTGAACGCGCTGATCAGGGACGCGTACGACGATGCCGCCTCCGCCATGGGCGGGGCGGCGGCCCGGTCGGAGGCAGCCGGCCGGAGCCCGCGGGAGCGGCTGCACTCCTTGGCGGGGGCCTACCGGGCCTGGGCGGTCGGCGAGCCGCACCGTTATCTCCTGATCCAGGGCTCACCGGTGCCGGGACACGTGGCGCCGGCCGACACGCTGGAGCGTGCCCGTGCCGTGCTGGCACCATTCCTGCCGTTGTTCGCGGGCGGGGCGCCGGGCCCGGGTGTGGCCCCGGTGGTGACGCAGATGACCGCGTGGCTGGGGGCGGAGACGGCTGTGGGCGACTGGGTGGCGGAGTACGCGGCCGACGCCGCCGACCCCGCGGCCTCGGCGCGCGCGCTGGCCGGCGCGGTGCTCGCGTGGGCGCAGCTGCACGGCTCGGTGGGTCTGGAGGTGGCGGGTCAGTTCGCCGGAATGGGCCATGACGGGGACACCCTGCTGGCCGCGCAGACCGACATGCTGGCGGACGCGTTCGCGCTGGCGTGAGCCGGGAGGCGTCTGCCCTGCGACGCGAAGGCCGGACCGGCCTGAGGGCCGGCCCGGCGTCCGCTTGCGGTGCGGGTGTCAGGGGTGGATGAGCACCTGGGAGAGGGCGACCCGGCCCGTGCCCGAGGTCACGATCTTGACCGTGCGGGTCCGGCTGTCGAGGTCGATCACGGTGGGGCGGAGCGCCTTCCCGCTGACGTGGACGGTGCCGTCGTCCGTCACGACGTCGAAGTCCGCCGTGGTGGAGGAGGAGTTGTTCCAGACTTCCACCTGCCGGACGTGGTGGACGCCGCCGAGGTCCACCTGCCACCAGGCGCCCGCCTCCGAGAGTGTTCGGGTGTCCGTGTTGGTGTCGGCGTCCAGGGCGAGTGCCGCCGTCGCCGTCGCCTCGGTGGAGGACTGGGTGGCCGTGCCGGTGCGGGCCAGGTCGGTGCGCAACTGCTCGACCGGGCCGCCGCGGGCGCCGGCCCGTGCGGCGACGGCCAGGGCTTCGGCGGGCAGCCGGTCCAGCCCGGTGAGGTTGTCCGTCATCACGGAGCCGCGGCCGCCGAGTGCGGGGGCGGCGGTGTCGGTCCAGTTGTCGCGTGCGGTGTTCTCGATGCCGTAACCCGCCCAGTTGGAGACCCACTTGTAGCCGATGCGGGTGATGACGTTCTTCTCGACGGTGATGTGGGAGGACTGCTCGTCGAGGTAGATGCCGTTGCCGTCACGCTCGGTGTTGCCGTAGGCGGAGCGGTTGATGTAATTGCCGCTCAGGACGGTTCCGGGCTGGGCGCCCTGGGTGTAGATCGCGCCTCCGTCGTGCTGCTGGCGCGCCACCTCCATGACGTGGGTGATGCGGTTGTCCGTCACCTTGTTGTCCCGCAGGACGGACTTCTGGGCCTCGGGCTGGTTCCAGCCCCAGCCGACGGAGATCCCGGAGTACGGGAGGTGGTCCAGGCTGTTGTGGTCGACGGTCAGCTCGGCCTCGTACCCGGCCCAGATGCCCACCGCGTCGGTGTACTCGACGCCGGTGCGGCTGATGGTGTTGTACGCGACGGTGTTGCGCTCGCCGGTGAGTTCGGCGCCGGGCATCGGCTCGGTGTCGCCGACGTACACCGCGCCCGAGGACAGGTCGGTGAAGGACGAGCGGGTCAGGGAGCTGTCCTTCGTGCCGGCTTCCAGGATCACCCCGGCCCCGCCGAGGTGGGTGAACCGGGCGTCGTCGATGCTCACCCCCCGGCCGCCGCGGACGGTGACCGCGGCAGCCGGCTTGGTGTAGTAGCGGCCCGCGTGATCGACGGGGCCGGTGGCGCCGGTCAGGGTGAGACCGGCCTGCATGCCCGCATAGCCTTCGTCGGTGCCGGGCTGCCGGTACGCCGCGTACGCGAAACCGATCCCGCTGACGGTGACGTCGTGGGCGCCGTCGACGACCAGCAGCTCTTCGGTGTGCGGCGTGACGGCCCGCGCGTGGCGCATGTTCTCGCCCTTGCGCGGCAGGTAGGTGACCGTGCGGTCCGTCGAGTTCCAGACGAACTCCCCGGGCTGGTCGAGCAGTTCGGGGGCGTTCTCGAAGAAGGCGACACCGCTGTAGCGGGTGGAGTCGACCGTGGTGGTGTCCCAGGCCGGTCCGGTGCGGTTCGTCCCGCCCGCCGAGTTGGTCCAGCAGGGCTGGGCGAAGGTCATGGTGTCGCCGCTGACGCCCGCGATCCGGCAGTGGTAGTTGCGCCAGCGGACCCGGATGACGGCCTCCGCGTCGGTGGGGCGCTGCCACCGGTCGATTCCGGTGGCGGTGGCGCCCGTCATGCCGGTCCGGGTGGCGTCGCACGTGGCGGCCGCGCAGGCCTCCCCGCGGGCGCGGACCGCGCGCTTGCCGTCGACGAAGAGCTGGCGTGGGGTGACACCGGCCGGGACGCCTGCGCTCCAGGTGCCGTCGGTGTTCCGGTGCCAGCCGGTGATGTCCTGGCCGCCGGAGAGGACGGGGTGCGCGCCGGGGGCTGCGCTCCAGGAGACGCCGGAGTCGGCGGCCCCGAGCTTCAGCGGTTCGCCGAGCCGGTACGTTCCGTCCTTGAGGAGGACGCGGACATCGCGCCCTGTCACGGTGCGGGCCAGGTCACGGGCCTCTTCGGGGGCGCACGGGCGGGCGGCGGTGCAGGAGGTGCCGTGTCCGTCGGGGGCCGCGTACAGGGGGCGGGCGCCGGGTGCGGCCTGGGCGGACGGGGTGGCGAGGAGGGCGGCCAGGAACACCGCGGTGGCGGTGGCGGCGGTTCCCCGTACGAGGTTCATGGGGCGGTTCACGCGGTGGCCTTCCAGTCGGGGTGGCCGGGCATGGGAGGGTTGACGGCTCCGAAGAGCCAGTCGCGCAGGAACGGGTCGACGGACGGGTCACCGGTGACGTCGACGGTGTGCCGGATGAAGGCCTCACTGGTGTACGTGGAGTCCTTGAACCGCTTCACCCACTCGCGCATGACCCTGTCGAACGCGGCTCCGCCGATCTGCCGGTTCAGGGCGTACAGGACGAGTGCGCCGCCGTCGTAGATGTTGGTGCCGCCGAGCGCCTTGGGGAGTCCGGGCGGGCCGTCGGCGGCGCGGACCGCGTCGAGCTTCTCGTACGTCGACCTCATCTTGTCGGCGAAGACGGACCAGCCGCGCTCCTCGCCGTACAGGCCTGCGTAGTAGACCGCGGGGCCCTCGTTGAGCCAGGCCTGCTGCCAGTCGTCGGGGGTGACGGAGTCGCCGAACCACTGGTGGACGAGCTCGTGGACCATGGTCGTCTCGTAGCCGGGCCGGCCGTCGGCGTTGAGCTTGAACCAGTTGGTGGAGAAGAGGGAGAGTGTCTGGTTCTCCAGGGCGTCGGTGTAGCCGTCGTAGATGTGGAGCCCGTAGACGGAGAAGGGGTAGCGGCCGAACCTGGCCTCCAGCCACGCGAGATGGTCGGCCGTGCGGGCCACGATCGGGACGTACTTGTCCTCCTGGCCTTGCGGGACGATGTGCCGCAGGGGAAGGCCGCGGTGGCTGCTGCCGTACAGGTAGGTGCCCTTGACGACGGCGATGCCGATGAGTTCGGTCGCCATGCGCTCGCGGAGGGCGAAGTGCCAGACGGTGGAGCCGTCGGCGCGCGGGGTCCTGTGGGTCAGTTCGCCGTTGGCGGTGGCCACGAAGCCCTCGGGGGCGCTGATGTGGAAGGTCCACGTCGCCTTGTCGGACGGGGTGTCGTTGCAGGGCAGGAACGTGTCGGCGCGTGAGGACTGGGCGGCCGAGGCGAAGCCGCCGTCGGTGCCGAACTTCCATCCGGTGAGGCCGAGCCGGGGCGACTTGCCGTTGCCCCGGTAGCGGATCTCGGTGGTGAACGCCTGCCTGTCGTGGAGCGGGCGGGCCGGAGTGACGGTCAGCTCCTGGCCGCTCCTGCCGGGGGTGAGCGCCCAGGTGGCGGGGCGGCCGGCGACGGTGACGGACTCGATGGTGTGGCCGTCGGTGTCGAGGTTGAACGCGGAGAGGTCCTGGGTGGCCTTGGCGCTGATCTTCACGGTCGCGGTGAAGTCGTAGGTCACCGGGGTGAAGTCGAAGGTCAGGTCGTAGTGGACGACCTGGTAGCCGCCGTTGCCGAGCGTGGGGAAGAGCGGGTCGCCGACGCCGTCCGAGCCGGGCCGCGGATCGAAGCCGTGCGGCTGCGCGAGGGCCGGCGAGCCGAGGGCGGGGACGGCCACGGCCGCGGCGACGGCCGCCCCGCCGAGTCTGAGCGCCGTGCGCCGGCTGGTGGGAGCGGTCATCACTTCTTGCCCTTCTGGAAGGCTTCCTCGAACTCCCCGCGGGCCTTCTCGCCGCCCTTGGCCAGGTAGTCCTTGACGAGCTGGTCGTAGGCCGACAAGGGCTTGCGGCCGGAGATGATGTCCTTGAGCGCGTCGCCCTTGAGCGTGCCGAGGCTGCCGGAGCCCTTGGAGTCCCACGTGGGAGAGGAGTACCGGAGCGTCGGGTCCGGCACCATCATCGGGATCATCCGGGTGAAGGTGTCGTGGACGTGACGCACTCCCTGCTCGGAGTCGGCGCTGAAGACCGCGGGCACCGCTGATGCCGCGAACTTCCAGGGAACGGTGACGTCCTGGGTGCCCTGCTTGGTCAGCGCTGGATTGCCCTGGGCGTCGCGGGTGAAGTCCTTGCCCTCGACGCCGTAGTTGATGAGGGTGTACTCCAGGCTGCCGAACGGGGAGGCGGCGAAGTCCGCGAAGGCCAGGATCTCCTTGACCCGTTCCTCCGACGCCTTGCTGACGTGGGTGTTCTGCAGCGCGACGTTGTCCATCCAGGCAACGGCGTCCTTGCCGACCGGTACGAACGGGCGCGGGTCGTACTTCTTGTCGATCGCCTTCATCGCCGCGATGTAGCCGACGCCGGGCGCCAGGTAGGTGGGCATCCCGTCGTAGACGTAGGCGCCCTTGCCGTTCTTGAACATGTCCGTGTACTGGGCCTTCTGGGCCCCGGACATCTGGAGGGTGCCCGGATAGAAGCAGCCGGCCTTGTACAGCAGCCGGGCCGTCTCCACCGCCTGGCGGTACTCCGGGGTCTCCAGGTCGGCGGTGAACGTGCCGGTCTTCTCGTCGAGCCGCCAGAAGTTGGGCGCTCCCGCGGACATGGCGAGCATGCTGGTGGCGCCCGCGATGATCGCGTACTGGTCCTTGCCGGGCCGGGTGAGCTCCTTGCAGACCTCGACGAACCGGTCGAGTCCGGTGATCTGGTCGAGGCTCGTGACACCGACCTCTTCGAACAGGTCGTGGCGGTAGACGCCGGCGCCGGCGGTGCCGGTCCTGGCGATCGGGATGCCGTAGAGCTTCCCGCCGAAGATCGCGGCCTGCCAGGCGCCCTTCGGAATCGCGGCCAGGTTGGGATAGTCCCTGATCCTGTCCCCGGCCAGGTGCGGGGTCAGGTCCGCACACTTGGCCTGCAGGAACCCGGACTTGTTGTCGACGCCTCCGCTCTCCGGATACATGAAGAGGTCGGGCAGGCTGTCGCTGGCCACCATGGTGGAGAACTTGGTGCCGTAGTCGTCGGCGGGCACGGCCGTGATGTTCACCTGGCCGCCGAGGAGCTTCTCGATCTCCTGCCAGGCGGCGTTGCCGCCCCGTGCGGGCGGCGGCGGGGAGAAGGTCTCCATCGTCGCGCTGATCGGCTTCGCGCCTTTGAGCGGTGTGCCCTTCGTGGCGCGCAGCGGCTCGGCCGGATAGCTGAAGAAGCCCTGCGGGACTCCCGCCGCGGTGCCGGGCAGGTCCGGCTCGAGGCCGATGTTGCGGACCGCGGTGTCCGGGAGCAGCGAGGCGCTCTTGGCCTCCGCCTTCGCGGTCGTGCCACCGTCGCCGCAGGCGGCGAGCAGCGGGGCGGCGGCCAGTCCCAGACCGACGCCCGCACCCATGCGGAACAGTGCTCTGCGATTGATGGGGGTGGAGCTCGACACCTGTATCTCCTTGGAAGGGGGCAGTGGAAGGAGTGGGGGGCGGCGGCTGCGCTCAGCCCTTGACCGCGCCCGTGAGCACGCCCTTGGTGAAGTAGCGCTGGAGGAACGGGTAGACACAGAGGATCGGGACGACGGCGATCACGAGGACCGCCATCTGGACGGCCTGCTGCGGGGCGAGCACCTCGCCCGCGGAGGCAGCGTTCAGGCTCTGGCCCTGGAGGACGTAGGTGCGCAGCACCATGGGCAGCGGCCATTTGTCGGAGTCGTTGAGGTACAGCAGCGAGTTGAAGAAGGCGTTCCAGTACGTCACCGCGTAGAAGAGGCTGATCACGGCGAGGACGGCCTTGGACAACGGCAGGACGATCCGCACCAGGATGCGGAAGTCGCCGGCCCCGTCGACCTTCGCCGCGTCGTACAGCTCCTCCGGCAGGTTCATGAAGAAGGAGCGCAGGACGACCAGGTTGAAGGCGCTGACCAGGGTGGGCATGACGAGCGCCGCGTAGGTGTCGTACAGGCCGAGTCCCTTGACGAGCAGGAAGTTCGGGATGATGCCCGCGTTGAACAGCATCGTGAACAGGGCGGTCATCAGGATGAAGCGCGACCCGGTGACCTCGCGGCGGGAGAGGCCGTACGCCATGCCGACGGTGACGAGCAGGCTGGCGAGGGTGCCGAACACGGTGATGCCGACGGAGACGAACAGCGCCCGGGTGACGACGCCCCCCGTGAAGATCGTGCGGTAGGCGTCCAGGGTGGGGTGGTCGGGCCACAGGACGAGGCCGGAGCTCTTGATGATGTCGGTCTGCGAGGCGAAGCTCGTGCCGATGACGCCGACGAGCGGGTAGGCCACGGCGAGGACGACCACCACGACGGCGACCGCTTTCGCGGTCTGGCCGACGCGGGTCGGGCGCTCCATCCACGGGGGCCGCCCGTCGGACGTGCGGACGGAGGCGGGGCGGGGCGCCGGACCGGTGCTCCGGGTCCTGGCGCGCGTCTTCTCAGCGGTCAGCACCGCGGTACACCCCTTCGTGGCCGAGTCGGTGGGCGAACTTGTTCGCCCCCAGCACGAGTGCGGTGCCGATGACCGCCTTGACGAGTCCGACGGCGGCGGCGACGCCCCAGTCGTTGTCCTTGATGCCGTGGTAGTAGACGTAGGTGTCGAGGACTTCACCGGCGTCCGGGCCGACCGCGTCGCGCTGGAGCAGGATCTGCTCGAAGCCGACGGAGAGGATCTGTCCGAGGTTGAGGATCAGCAGCAGGATGAGTACGGGGGCGATGCCGGGCAGCGTCACGTGCCACAGGCGGCGCCGGGGCCCCGCGCCGTCGATCGCGGCGGCCTCGTACTGCTGCCGGTCGATGTTGAGCAGCGCGGCGAGGATGATGATGGTGCCCCAGCCGGCGTCCTTCCAGGCCACCTGGAGGGTCAGCAGCCAGGGGAAGGCGTCGGGGTCGCTCATCATGTCGTAGCGCGGCAGCCCCAAGCCGCCGAGCACGTCGGGCAGCACGCCGGCGCCGCCCAGGATCTGCTGGAAGATCGAGACGATGATGACCCAGCCGATGAAGTGCGGCAGGTAGACGACGCTCTGTACGAAGCGCCGGATCCGGTCACTGGCGATGCTGTTGAGCAGCAGGGCCAGGGCGATGGGGACCGGGAAGAAGAACACCAGCTGGACGAGAGCGATCTCCAGGGTGTTGAACGTCGCGCTCCAGAAGGCGGGTTCGGCGAAGGCGTCGGAGAAGTTGGAGAAGCCCACCCAGACGCTGTGCATGTAGCCGAGGTACGGCTGGTAGTCCTGGAACGCCACCACGTACCCGAGCAGCGGGACGTAGTGGAAGACGACGAAGTAGAGCAGGCCGGGCAGGGTGAGCAGCAGCATCACCCGGTCGCGCTTGATCCGCTGCCCGAGTGTCAGCCGGCGTGGGGCGAGGCCGGCCGGCGGGGCGGGTTCCCCGGCCCGCCTCCGCCGCTTTTCCCGCGGCAACGGGGGTGCTGTGTCAGCCATGGTGCGTCCTGTTCGGCTGGGTGGCGCGTGGTGTGCCTTCTGCGGCGGCAAGTTAGTAAGCGGTTAACCCAAGCGTCAAGGGATCCGGACGAACGTCTTTGTTACGCCGTGCTCACCGCAAGGTTTTCCGCACCCTTTGGGGCCTGAATGTGCCCATAAATTGGACAGTTGGCCGGTGGCAGAGCTTGACGGTCACCCATCGCGCTCCTTAGCGTGCCGGTCATTCCATAGAACGCGATTACTGTCCGGAGGCAGGGTGCGAACCACCGAAGAGGCGCCGGCTCGTCCCGGTACCGATGCTGCGGCCCCGCCCGAGAGGCGCCCGCGCACGGTCCTGGTCATGAGCCCCGGCCTGCTGGACGATGTCTTCCCGCCCCACGTCCGGGCCCGTCTGGAGGAGACCGCCGAGCTCCTCGATCCGTCCCTGATCAGCGAGTTCACCTCCAGCGGCGCCCTGCGGGCGCTGGCCGGCGCGGAGGTGCTGCTCACCGGCTGGGGCTGTCCCCCGGTGGACGCCGGCCTGCTGGGCCGGGCACCGCGGCTGCGCGCCGTGATCCACGCCGCCGGCACGGTGAAGACGTTCCTGTCGCCGACCGCCTTCGACCGCGGGATCGTCGTCTCCTCGGCCGCCGCGGCCAACGCCGTACCGGTGGCGGAGTTCACCCTGGCCTCGATCATCATGGGGGCGAAGCGGGTGTTCCCGCTGGCGGGGCTCTACCGCACCCGCCGCACCCACCGCACCGGGGCCGACCTCGACCGGCAGCACTGGCTCGGTACGCACGGGCTGACCGTCGGGGTGGTGGGCGCGTCCCGCATCGGCCGCCGGGTGATCGAGCTGCTGCGCGTCCTGGACGCGGAGGTGCTGCTGTACGACCCGTACGTGAGCGCCGACGAGGCCGGGCTCCTCGGGGTGACCCGCACGGACCTGGACACCCTCGTGGCGACCAGTGACGTGGTGACCGTCCACGCCCCGGACACCCCGGAGACCCGGGGGATCATCGACGCGCGCCGGATCGGCCTGATGCGCCCCGGCACCCTGCTCGTCAACACGGCGCGCGGCACCCTGGTGGACACCGAGGCGCTGACCGGACACCTGGTCAGCGGGCGGCTCGACGCGGTCCTGGACGTCACGTCCCCCGAGCCCCTGCCCGCCGGCCACCCGCTGTGGGACCTGCCGAACGTCTTCCTCACCCCGCACCTCGCGGGCGCCCAGGGCAACGAGGTGGGCCGGCTGGGGGCGCTCGCCGTCGACGAGCTGGCACGGTACGCGCGGGGTGAGCCCTTCACCCATCCCGTGCACCGGGCCGACCTGGGGAGGATCGCATGAGCACCGTTCCCCGGCAGGCTCTAGGCTCGGCGTCACACGACAGCCACCAGGGGGTGAGCCGGATGCGCCGGCAGAGCACGGCAGCGGACGGACAGCGGCGGGCGACGGTCACCGACGTCGCACGGCGCGCAGGCGTGTCGACGGCCACCGTCTCCCGCGTCCTGAACCGCAACTACCCCGTCGCGGAGGCCACCCGGGAACGGGTCGAGTCGGCCATGCGCGAGCTCGGGTACGTGGTCAACGCGCACGCCCGCGCGCTGGCCGGCGTCTCCAACCGGACCGTCGGCATCATCGTCAACGAGGTCATCGACCCCTTCTACGCCTACATCGCGCGCGGTGTGGAGCGCGAGGCGGCGCTGGGCGGGCGGCTCTGTCTGGTCTGCTGCACCCAGGGCGACCCCCAGCGCGAGCTTGCCTTCATCGACCTGATGCACGAGCGCAGGGCGGACGCGGTGGTGGTGGTCGGGGGGTCCATCGCCGACCGCGGTTACACCTCCGAGCTGGCCCGCCGGGCCCGCGAGCTGGACGCGGGCGGGTCCAAGCTCGTGCTCTGCGGGCGGCCGCCGCTGGGCGAGGCCGCGCCCACCGTGGCGGTCGAGTACGACAACGAGGGCGGTGCCTTCGCCATCACCGACCACCTGCTGATGCAGGGCCACGAGAGGATCCTGTACCTCGGCGGTCCGCCCAGGCTCTCCACCACGCGGGACCGGCTGGCCGGTCACCGGCGCGCCCTGGAGCTGCGCGGGATCACCGTCGATCCCGAGCTGGTCCAGCCCGGCGCCTTCAGCCGTAACTTCGGCTATCGCAGGATGGCCGAACTGCTGCGGAACGGCCCGGAGTTCACCGCCGTCTTCGCCGCCAACGACGTGGTCGCCGCAGGTGCCGCGCAGGCCATGGAGGAGGCCGGCGTGCGAGTGCCCAAGGACATCTCGCTGGTGGGGTACGACGACATCCCCGTCGCCCAGGAGCTGCGCCCCCGGCTGACGACCGTCCACGTCCCGCTGGAGGAGATGGGCCGCCAGGCCGTACGGCTCGCCGTCTCGGGCGGGGACGAGGACGACTGGCGTGAGCCGACGACGGGCGCGCTGCGGCTCGGCACCCACATCGTGGTACGCGATTCCGTCGCACCCCGGGCCGGCAGGCCCAGCCGCATGTGACCGGTTACTTCCTCCTGTCCCCAGTTGGCCATAGAAAATCACAGTAACTTCTCGACTCCCCTTGCGGCCCGACAGCAACCGCTTACATGCTGACGGCACGCCTCATCCCGCTCCGCACGCTTCCGCCCCTCATTCGTTTCTGCAGGGAGAGTTCCGCATGCGTAAGTTCAGCTCCTCCAGCCCGGATTCCCCCACGGTCGGCCGCCGTGCCGTCCTCGCCGCGGGCGCGGGGGCGGTGGCCGCACTCGGCGCCGGCGCCGCTTCCGCCCAGGCCGCCCCCGGCCGCCCCGGCGTCCGCCCGGTCTCGCTGACCGTCACCGCCCGCCCGGCCGCCGAGGCCGAGCGGCTGCGGCTGGCCCAGGCCCTGCGCGGCTCGGAGTTCCAGCCCACCGGGCTCCACGCCCCCGCCGGCGCCCCGCTCTCGCTCACCGTCCAGCCGCACGACGGCCTGGTGCCCACGCTCTGGATCGGCGCCTGGGACTACTACGGCGAGATCACCGAACCGCGCGGCTACCCGCTCACCGCGGGCGCCAACACCGTGACCGACCCGCACGGCGGTCCGGTCTATCTGACGCTCACCGGAGACGGCGAACGGGCGGGCGTGCTGTTCCGCTCAGGCACCGCGCCCATGCCGGTGTTCACTCTGGGCCGCACCACCGAGGCCGGGTACCAGCAGCAGCTCGACACCCTGACCGCCTCGCCCTGGGTGGAGCTCCACGGCCCGAACACCATCTTGACGCTGACCCGTGAGGGCGCGCTGCTGTACCGCGGCGAGGACCATGCCGCGCTGCTCCGCCTGGTCGAGACGATCATCGACTCGCACGCCCGGATCAGCGGGCTGGACGGTTCGAAGCCGGTGCACCGGCGCAAGGCGGGGCCGTACCACTTCACCGAGGTCAGCAAGGTGCCCACAGGCGTCGGCGCCTACGCCACACACGGCTACAACGGCTTCCCGCGCGCCTACCTCGACCGGGCGACCACGGTGGAGGGACTGCGCACCCGCGGCTGGGGGCTGTACCACGAACTCGGTCACCTGCACCAGCAGATGGCGTACAAGCCGGGCGGCCTGACCGAGGTCACGGTGAACATCTACTCGCTGGCCGCGCAGCGCACCCTGAAGCAGCCGTCGAACCTGCTCACCGTCGACCCGAAGACGGGTCTCACCGTCTTCCAGACCTCCCGGGCGAAGTTCGGCACGGCCGGCCTGACGTACGAGAAGTCCTTCGGCGCGTACGAGAAGCTGGTGCCGCTGCGTCAGCTGGAGCTCGCCTTCGGGGACGACTTCTGGCCCCGGCTGCACCGCCTGGTGCGCGAGGAGAACCCACAGTCCGACTACACGGAGAACGACAAGCGCTACCGGGCGCTGGCGACCTACTCCAGCCGGATCGCGGGTTTCGACCTCACCGACTTCTTCGTGAACACCTGGGCGTTCCCCATCGACGCCGTCGGCCGGGCCGAGTTGGCGGCCCTCAGCCTGCCGCGGCCGCCCGTCGACCCGAGCACCCTCACCGACTGACCGCGCGGAGAAGGAGTCACCATGCAGCTGAGCAGAAGGACCCTCCTGGCGGCGGGCGGCGCCACCGTGTCCGGAGTCCTGACCGCCGGCGCGGCGCGGGCCGCGGAGCCGGACCACAGGGCGCGGAGCGCCGACGAGGAGGTCGACGGTTTGCTCGCGCGGGCCGAAACCCTGCTGACCGGGGGCGCGTTCGACCCGTCGGACCCGGACTTCGCCGCCGGCGTCGCCGCCCTGGACACCACCGCGAGGGGGCTGTGGGACGCGCTGGACCGCAGCGCGGGCCGCACCGCGCTGTGGGCCGATCTCGCTCCCCTCACCGCTCCGGGGAACTTCGGGCAGAGCTATACGAGGCTGCGCACGCTCGCGACCGCGTGGGCCACCCCCGGTACCTCGCTGTCGGGCGACGCGGAGGCGGCCGGCGCCCTCGTCTCCGCACTGCGGTTCACCCACGACACCGCCTATCACCCGGGGGCCCGGGAGAGCGGCAACTGGTGGTTCTGGGAGATCGGTGCGCCGCGTGCGCTGATGGACTGCTGCGTCCTTCTGCGCGGGCGGCTGCCGGCCGGCGACCTCGCGGACTACCTGACGGTCGTCGACCGCTTCTGCCCGGACGCGGACCGCCGCACCAACTCCCCCACCCTGGCCGAGACCGGCGCGAACCGCAGCGACAAGGCCGTGATCGTCGCGCTGCGGGGGCTGCTCGGCAAGGACGCGGCCAAGGTGGCGTCCGCTCGCGACGCACTCTCCGACGTACGCGACGCGGGCCGCAACAGCCTCTTCCGTTATACGAGTTCGGGGGACGGATTCTACGAGGACGGCTCGTTCGTCCAGCACGGTGTGGTCGCGTACACCGGCTCGTACGGCACCGTGCTGCTCGGGGGCGCCGCCTATCTGCTCTCGCTCCTCGCCGGCTCCCCGTGGGCGGTCACCGACCCGCGGGTGTCGGTGATGTACGACGCCGTGGAGCGGAGCTTCGCCCCGGTGATCTTCGACGGGCTGATGATGGACGCGGTGCGCGGGCGCGCCGTGTCCCGGGAGCGCGCGGGCGACCACCGGGACGGCACGACGGCCGTCGCGGCGATCCTGCTCCTGGCCTCGGGGGCGCCGGCGGACCGGGCGGCGCGGTGGCGGGCGCTGGCCAAGGGCTGGCTGACCCGCAACCGCACCACCCCGTTCGCCGCTCTGGCCACGCTCCCCCAGATCGCTCTGGCGAAAGCCGTCCTGGACGACCCGGCCGTCCCTGCCGGGGCCCGCACCACGGGCAGCTTCGTCTTCGCCGACATGGACCGCGTGGTGCACCGCCGCCCGGGCTGGGCCTGCGCCCTGTCGCTGTCGTCCCGGCGGATCTCCGCGTACGAGGCGGGCAACGGGGAGAATCTGCACGGCTGGTACACCGGCGACGGCATGACGTACCTGTACGACGGCGACGGCCTGGGGCAGTACAACGACGGCTTCTGGCCGACCGTCGACCCGTACCGCCTCCCGGGCACGACGGTCGACACGCGCGAACGCGCCGATCTCGGCACCGGCGACGGGACCTCCACCTACCGGCCGGCGAACGCCGTCGCGGGCGGAGCGGTGCTGGACGGCAGGCACACCGCAGCCGCGATGGAGGTGACGGGCGCCCCGGGCAGTACCCTGCGGGCCAGGAAATCGTGGTTCCTGCTCGACGACGCGGTGGTCGCGCTCGGCGCGGGCATCACGGCGAGCGACGGCCGGACGGTCGAGACGGTCGTGGAGAACCGCAACCTGGGCGCGGACGGTCACGGCCGTCTGCTGGTGGACGGTGTGCCCCGGCCGGCGGGCCGGGGCAGGACCGACCGGTCGGGCCGGGCCGGCTGGGCACACCTCGAAGGCGCCGGCGGCTACGTCTTCCCCGGCCCGACCCCCCTGCACGTCCTGCGTGAGCAGCGCACCGGCACCTGGCGGGCGATCAACATCGGGGCGGACACCGGAGGGAGCACCGATCCCGTCAGCCGCCACTACGTCACGCTGTGGGTGGACCACGGGATCTCCCCCACCGACGCGGGGTACGCCTATGTGATGCTGCCCGGCGCGTCAGCGGCGGCCACCGCCGTCTGGTCGCGCTCCCAGCCGGTGCGGATCGTCGCGAACGACGCCACCGCGCAGGCCGTGGAGGACCGCAGGACCGGACTGACCGCGGTGCACTTCTGGGGTGCCGGTTCGGCCGCCGGCATCACCGCGTCGGGGCCGGCGTCGGTCCTCGTGCGGCGGCGGGGAGCACGGGTGTCCGTCGCGGTCGCCGACCCCGGCCGGACGCAGACCGCCGTCTCGGTCGAGCTCCCCTTCCGCGTCCGTTCGTCGGCCGCGTCCGACGGCACCGTGACCCTGACCCCGGGGGCCAGGCCCGTCCTCACCGTCGCCGTCGGCGGCTCCCGGGGCCACACGCACCGCGCCGAACTCGTCCGGTAACCACCCGCACCGATCCCTGGAGCAGCATCCCCATGTCCGTCACCCCGCATCTGCGTCTGCCGCCGACCGACCGGATCCTGTCCTCCCGCACCGGCTGGACCCGGGCGCACTGGGAGGCCACCGCCGACCGGATGCTGGACGCCCTGACGCCGTACGCCACCCCCGGGTTCGCCCAGTACCGGCTGCCGGGGCGCGGCAGCTGGTCCGGGGTGGTGTCCGACGGGCTGGAGGGTTTCGCCCGGTCGTTCCTGCTCGCCGCCTGCCGCATCGCGGGCGCGGGCGGGGCGGTCGACCCCACCCTGACCGAGCGGTACGCGGCAGGTCTCGCGGCGGGCACGGACCCCGCGAGCGGGGAGGCCTGGCCGCGTCTGACGGACTGTTCGCAGCAGATGGTGGAGGCGGCGTCGGTCGCGGTGGCGCTGCACGAGACCCGGCCGTGGATCTGGGACCGGCTGGACGCCAAGGTCCAGGAGCGGGTCGTCGACTGGTTCTCCGGGTTCGTCGGCGGCCGCACCTGGGACAACAACTGGCGGCTCTTCCAGGTGGTGTCCGAGCAGTTCCTCGCCTCGGTGGGAGCCCCGTACAGCGCACCGGACATCGAGGAGGGGCTGGACAGGATCGAGGACTGGTACGTCGGTGACGGCTGGTACACCGACGGGGACGGCCGCAACTTCGACTACTACATCGGCTGGGCCATGCATCTGTACCCGCTGCTGTGGGCCCGGATCGCCGGTGCGGGCCCGGACGGCGGCCGGGCCGCGGTGTACCGGCAGCGCCTGAGCCGGTTCCTGGAGGACTACCAGCACTTCTTCGGGGCCGACGGCGCCCCGGTCCACCAGGGCCGCTCCCTCACCTACCGGTTCGCCGCGCTGGCCCCCGTGTGGATGGGTGCGCTGGCCGACTGCACGCCGCTCGCTCCCGGCCTGACCCGCCGTCTCGCCTCGGGGACGCTGCGGCATTTCGCGGAACGGGGGGTGCCGGACGAACGGGGGCTGCTGACGCTCGGGTGGTACGACACCTTCCTGCCGTCCACCCAGCCGTACTCCGGCCCCGCGTCCCCGTACTGGGCCAGCAAGGGCTTCCTCGGTCTGCTGCTCCCCCCGGACCACGAGGTCTGGACCGCGCGCGAACTCCCGCTGCCCGTCGAGGAGTCCGACACCTACCTCGCCATGCCCGCCCCCGGCTGGCTGCTGCACGGTACCCGGCACGACGGCATCGTCCGCCTCGTCAACCACGGCAGCGACCACCATCCGCCCGCTCCGGACCCCGCGGACCTGGAAGCCGGCGCGGATCCGGACCGGGGCGCGGGTGAGGACGATCCGCACTACACGAAGCTCGCGTACTCGACGGCGACGGCTCCCGAGTCCGCCCCGCACGCCCTGGCCCGCACCGTCGACGGCCACCTGGCCCTGCTCGCCCCGGACGGCACCGCGTCCCGGCGCCGCCGGATCCATCCACTGCGCTGCGAGGACCGCGTCGCCTCGTCCTGGTCGGCGGCGCGGCTGCCCGGTGACGAGCACGCGTACCGCGTCGAGACGACGAGTGTGCTCCACGGCCCGTGGGAGGTCCGGGTGCACCGGGTCGAGGCGCCCGAGGGCGCGGTGGTCCGGGAGGGCGGGCACGCGGTCGCGCACGCGCGGAGCCCGTTCGCCTCGTCGGGGCCCGACTGGGCCCATGCGCGCACGGCCGACGGGCTGAGCAGCGCCCTGGTCGCACTGTACGGGTGGGACGGGGGCGCGGAGGGCGCCGCCGTGGCGCGCGACGCCGAGTCCAATGCGTACGGTCCCCACTCGGCGGTGCCCTACCTGCGCAGCGCGCCCCGGGCGGGCGGCCGCAGCATCCACGTCTCGCTCGTCGTACTGTCCCGCGACAGCGTCCATCCCGAGGCGCTGCGCACGGCCGTGCGGGTGCGGGTGGACGCGGACTCCGTGCTGCTGACCTTCCTGGACGGCCGCACGGTCGAGGCCTGACGGCGGAGGCGTTGTCCGGGGTCTCAGAGTCCGAGGATGTTGTCCTCCCTCCGGTGGATGTGCCGGACGAGCTCCTGCGCCAGGGACTTGATCGTGTCGAGCCCCGCCCGCCCCCACGGGCGGGGCACCACGTCGACGGCGCAGACCGCCCCCAACGCGATGCCCGTGCGGTCGAGGAGCGGCGCTCCGAGGTACGAGCGGATGCCTATGCCGTCGACGACCGGGTTGCCGGCGAACCGCGGATAGTCGCACACGTCCTCCAGGACCAGCGCCTTGCGCCGGACGACGACGTGCGGGCAGTAGCCGTGGTCGAGGGCCACGTACCGGCCTCTGCGGCCGCTGCCGGCTGCCGCCGCCCCCAGGTCGGAGCCCTTCCAGGTGCCGGCGGGGGTGTGCAGTCCGGCGAAGAACTGACGGTTCCCGTCGATGAAGCTGACCATCGAGAAGGGCACTTCGGTCACTTCGGCCACCCGGTCGGCGAAGGCGTCGAAGTTGTCGAACGAGGCGTCGGCCCGTTCCCCCAGGCCGAGGCTGCGCAGCCGCTGGGTCCGGACCTGGGCATCGCTGTCGACGGGCGTCAGCAGCAGCCGCCCGAGGGCGTGCGGGCTCGTCACGGATGGGCTCCGTAGCTTCCGTGGCCGGTCAGGGGGGCGGGTTCGGCGGTTGCGTTGATGAGGTGCTGCACCAGGGTGACCAGCGCGCCGGTACCCGAACTGGCGATGCGGGCGTCGCAGAGGACGACCGGGACCGCCGGCGCCAGGTCGAGGGCCGCCCGGACCTCGTCGGGGCCGTAACGGAACGCGCCGTCGAACTCGTTGACCGCGACGATGAATCCGATCCCGCGCCGTTCGAAGAAGTCGACGGCCGCGAAGCACTCCTCCAGTCTCCGGGTGTCGGCGATCACGACCGCTCCGAGCGCGCCCTGGGAGAGTTCGTCCCACATGAACCAGAAGCGCTCCTGTCCGGGCGTGCCGAACAGGTAGAGCACGTGCTGCTCGTCCAGCGTGATGCGGCCGAAGTCCATCGCCACGGTGGTGGAGGTCTTGGACTCGATGCCTTCGAGGCTGTCCGTCGCCGCGCTGACCTGGGTCAGCAGCTCCTCCGTGCTCAGGGGAGCGATCTCGCTGACCGCGCCGACGAACGTCGTCTTGCCGACGCCGAAACCGCCCGCCACCAGCACCTTGAGCGCGACGGGAAAGCCTTCGGGGCTGCCGGGGGCGTCCTCGTACGCGTAGGCGCCCGTGCCGTCCCCGTACCCGGCGTGGCCCGGCGGGTCCGCGTACCCTCCGCCCGCACGGTCCGCGTACCCTCCGCCGTCCGGGGCGTCCGCGTAGCCGACGTGCCCGGAGCCCGCGGTCCCCGCGTACGGGGCGGAGCCGTCGAAGCCGTCAGAGCTGTCGTCGTAAGCCATCGAGCACTGCCTCCAGCAGGGATCGGTCGGTGGGCATGTCATGGAAGGCGGGCGGATGCGCGGTGACCGCGCCGCAGTCGACCAGGTCCGAGAGCAGGACCTTGGTGACGACCGCGGGCAGCCGCAGGTGCGCGGCGATCTCGGCCACCGAGGTGGGACCGTCGCACAGCCCGAGCGCTACGGAGTGCTCGGGACCGAGGTGCGTCTGCGGGACGGTCCCGGTGGCCATCACCAGGGAGAGCAGATCGAGCACGGTCGTGGGACGGGTACGGCCGTTGCTCACGGTGTAGGGGCGGATGAGGCGGCCTGCCGCATCGTCGAGCAACGGCCCGTCCTGCGTGGCCGGCACCGTCACAGCCCCGTGGCGCCCGGCACCCCGGCCGCTTGTCTCGTCGGCGTCATGAGATAGGGCCGGACGCTCTTCACCAGCATCGTCATCTCGTAGCCCAGCACGGCGGCATCGGCGTTCCGCCCGGCGAGCACGGCCAGACAGGTGCCGGATCCGGCGGTGGCGACGAACAGGAGCGTCGAGTCGAGCTCCACCACCACCTGGCGCACCTCTCCGTTGTCCCCGAACCTGGCCCCGGCGCTGCGGCCGAGCGAGTACAGGCCCGCGGCCAGCGCGGCCATGTGGTCGGCGCTGTCGGCGTCCATGCCGTGCAGGGACTTCACCAGCCCGTCGGCGGAGAGCAGGACAGCGCTGCGCGTGTACGGCACGCGCTGTACCAGCCCGCTCAGCAGCCAGTCGAGGTCCGAGACCTGACCGGCCGGCATATCGGTCGCCATGGTGCATCTACTCCTTGGTGGTGTTCACGTTCGTTTCGAGTGGGTCTTGATCGTCGTGGTACGAACCGGGGCGGAGGAGTTTCACGGGAGCCGCGCCGCGGACCGGGAGCGGGCCGAGCGGCGCCCGGACCGGCGCCGCGCCTCCCGGGCCGGTCCGCACGTCACCGGGGCCGCCGGCGGCCGTCGCGGCGCCCGGGGGTGTCCCGAACCCGGAGCCCGCCTCGGGTCCCGGCTCCGCCTCGGACTCCGCACGCGCCTCCGCGAGGTCGATGCCGCGCCGGAAGGCCGCCATCAGACCCGGGTCGTGCAGGGTCAGCTCCTCCTCCGTGCGCGGCGTGGGAGCCTCCCTCAGCTGCGGGACCAGGTGTTCCTGGTTGGCCCGCCTCGGGAGCTGGGGACGACCGATCGTGCCGCGCACCGCCCCGGTCTCCTGAGGAAGAGCGGGGGCCTCGTCGGGCGTGGGACTGGTGCCGGGGAGAGCCTCCTCGGCGGGCGCGGGCCGGTCGAGGCGTTCGGCGCGCAGCGGGAGCGGGGGCCCTTCACCCTGGCGCGGTGTCCGCGGCGGCGCCTGGTGCGGGCGCAGCTGCTGCGGTACGTAGGGGCGCCGCTCCGGTTCCCGGGCGGCCGCCGGTCCCGGGGCGGGGCCGCGGCGCTCCGCGGTGTCGTGCGGGGGCGGCGGGCGGTGCACGGGGCCGAGTGACGGGGCAGGCGCGCCGGCGGCGTCGCCGGACACGTCCTCCTCGGCCCCGAGCAGGCCCTGCGGGAGGACGAGCACGGCCTGGGTGCCGCCGTAGATGTTGCTCTGCAGCCGCACGGCGATGCCGTGCCGGCGGGCCAGCGACGCCACCACGAACAGGCCGATCCGGCCGTCCTGCAGCAGACGGGCGACGTTGACCTGGTCGGGGTCGGTCAGCAGGGCGTTCATCCGCTTCTGCTCGTCGCCGGGCATGCCGAGACCCCGGTCCTCCACCTCCAGGGCGAGGCCCGCGGTGACGCGCTGGACGCGGAGCAGCACCTGGGTCTGCGGGGCGGAGAACACGGTGGCGTTCTCCACGAGCTCGGCGAGCAGGTGGATCACGTCGGCCACCGCGTGCCCGCGGAGCGTGCCCTCGATCGGGGGGACGAGCTTGACGCGCGGGTACTGCTCGACCTCGGCGATCGCCGAGCGCAGCACCTCGGTCATGGTGACCGGGTTGCTCCACTGCCGCCGGGAGACGGCGCCCCCGAGGACCGCGAGGTTCTCGGCGTGCCGGCGGATGCGCGTGGCCAGGTGGTCGACGTGGAAGAGCCCCTTGAGCAGATCGGGGTCCTCGACCTGGTGCTCCAGCTCGTCGAGCAGCTGGATCTCGCGGTGCACGAGGGACTGCAGGCGGCGGGCGAGATTGACGAAGACCTCGACCTTCTGGTCCTCGCCGGAGTGCTCCGACAGCCGGGACGCCTGGACGACGGCGGCCACGGCTCCCTCCTGCTGGCGTCCGAGCTCCTGGGCGAGGAGTTCGAAGGGGTCGCCGCCGTGGGCGGCGGGCTGTGGTGACCGCCGCGCGGGCACCGGTTCGCCGTTGCGGAGCTGTTCCACCACGCGCTGCAGATCGGCCTGGGCGAGCGCGCTGGCCCGGCGCATGGCCAGGCAGCGCCCGAGGACGGTGGTGGCGACCCGGTTCGCGGCCAGGAAGGCGGCCACCATCGCGGCCACCGCCAGCGCGCCCGCGACGCCGAGCGCCGTCCAGAGCTCCGCGGACGGGCGGGCGCCGCTGGACCGGGCGGTGAAGATGACGGCGGCGGCGCCGGCCAGTGCGACGGCGACGGCCGGCAGCACCGCGGTGCGCAGGAGTTGGGGGCGTATACGCGCCTCGGGGGACGGCCGGGCAGCGCGCGGCCTGGCCGCGGCCGAGTGGGAACGGGGACCCGGTCGGCCGTGCCGCCCGCCCTCTCGTCGTTCCGGTCGCGCGTCGGGTGCGCGAAGTTGAGACATCAGCGTCCTCGGTACGTGGGGCACCAGGAATCGGCATTCATGTGGTGCGCCAACGGTGGTCGGTCATCCTCGGGTCATCGGCCGGGCGGGCTGGGAGAACATGAGCCCACCGTTGATCACCGGGCACACACGGTAGTCGCCTCGCGCGACGGTGCGACGGGCAGTTGTGGAACTTGCCCGCTATCCGTCCCGCTCTGGTATGACCTCTCGCACAAGCGACCGATTTGCCCCGGCCGTAACCCGACGATCCGGAAGACGGCCATCGACCCCGTCGTCGGCGGGTGCGGGCGCGAGGTGATGCCGTACCCCGCGTCGCACCAAGGAACGCGACGAGCCCCCTCGACCGTGGTCGAGGGGGCTCGTCAGGGGTGCAGGCGCGTTCGGCGGGCTCGTTCAGGGGGCTCGTCCCGGGGGCTTGCTCGGCGGGCTCGTTCAGGGGGCTCGTCCCGGGGGCTCGTTCGGCCAGCGTCGAGGGGGCTCGTCGAGGTGTCCGTCGTCCGTCCCGACGTCCGCCCCGCGGTCCGCCCGTTCGGTCACCGCCGAGCGGGCGCCGAGGTGTCGCCCTTCCGCCTGTCGGCCAGGGCTGAGGGGGCCTGCCAAGGCCAATGCAGTTGCTTTAGCGTCTAGCCGGACTGCCCAGGTAGATCCCTTGACGGACCCGCGTCTTGGCAGGTCGGATACCTGCATGGCCTTGTTGGGATTGATCGGATTCACCGCTGGCATGGTCGCGATCTTGGTGGGGAGCAAGGGGCAACGCGGGTGGGACACGTGGTCCCATCAGCAGCGCATCGTGTGCTCTCTCGGCTTCGTACTTGTGATCGCCGGGCTCGCCATCGGCTGGACCGCCTGAGGCTGCCGTTACGGGGCGGGTGGAACGCCTTCAGGCGGGAGGCCTCGGGTTTCTCTAAGCATCGGTCTTCCCGCCCGTCGGTTGGTCTTGGCCTTCGTGGTCTGGTTGAGGGCCCAGCGGCCCGGCTCGACAGCGTCTCGTTTTGCTCGGGTCCGCAGCACGGGCCAGCGGTTGGGCTTCTTGATCGCCCGTGGGCAGTTCCGGTTCCGGCGGGCTGGGAGCAAGCGGCTTCGCGCCTCTTGCCCAGCCTCGGTGAGGGACCGGGTGAGCTTGGCCGTATTGGCTCCGAGCTGGGACGGAACGCTTCGGCGGATGATCCGGACGCACTTCAGATAGGAGACCCGGTCCGCGTCCAGGGCGGGGCCGGAGAGGGCGGCGGTGTCGGCGAACCGGCGGATGGCGTGATGAACGGCGAGGTAGGCCCACAGCTCCTGCCGGACTCCTTCCGGCGTGCGCGACCGGATCGGGCCGCCGGGGCCGAGGTGGTTCTTGATCTCGTCGAAGGCCAGCTCGATCTCCCAGCGTTCCCGGTAGAGCGCAACCAGTTCGGCCGCGGGGTACTGCTCAGGATCCAGCAGTGTCGTGCCGAGGAAGGCGACCTTGTCGTCCTTCGTGAAGGTGATGACGCGGTAGATCGTGTGGCTGGGCAGGGTTCGGCCTTCCCGGCCCGCCCGAAGCCGGACTTCCTTGGCCGGACGTGCCATCGACAGATACGAGCCGTCGGGAAGCTCCTCCTGGAGGGTGCCGAGGTGGTTGGACTGGAGCCTGACCAGGAGATCCGCGCCGGTCACGGTGAAGACGTGGGCAAACTCGACGGACCAGAAGCCGCGGTCGGCGATGACCAGGCCCCCGAACTGGTGGAGCCGGCCAACTGGTAAGCGAGCCTGCGTTCGCCATCCCGGTAGCCGCCGAGGCGAGCGTCGAGGACTCCGTGCGTTCCGATCCCGGCGAGGACCATCGCCCTGACCTGGGGGAAGCCGAAGGGGACGCCGCCGGTGGTGGAGGGGCCGTCGAAGGTGTCGCCGTTGCTCGTCGAGTCCGGGAGATCGAACTGGGTGCCGTCCAGGGCGAGGAGCCGCAGTCCTCGCCACCATGCGCCGGGCGTGTCCCGGGTGGCGAGCGGGTCGGCCACCTGGCGGAACACGGTCTCCAGCACGTCCTCGCCGAGGCGGGCGCGGGCCCGGCCCAGCGACGACCGGTTCACCGGGAGAGGGCCCGGCTGCCCGGGATGCCGCTGGTCAGCACCCGTAGTACCTCCTCGTACGAATCCCGGGCGAAGAGGCACAGGGCTAGGACGAAGTACACGACCAGCCCAGCCGGCAGGAGTCGGCGGCGCCGCTCGGTCCGGTCGTGCTTGGCTATCGCCGCGTCGACCGGTTCAGCGGTGAATACCTTCGTCAGGATCCCGATCTCCACCCGCTGGCCCGCGTCCCACCCCGTCACACACGGGGCAACGATCCCCACGACTCAAAGGCAACTGCATTGGCCTGCCAAGGCCGCCGCGGGGAATCGGTCACCGCGACGGCCGCGTACCCGGTTCACGCCTGGGCGGCGGGGTCCCGGTCGCGGTCGGAGGTGACTGCGGCCTTGATTCCGCCGGGGAGCTGTACGTGCACGGGGGGCCAGTTACCCCATCCCGGTGCCGGTTCGGCGGCCACATCGCGCCACCACGGCTCGACGGGCGGCGTATCGGCGGGTTCGAACGGCTGACCAGGCCGCGGAGCCGCCATCGTCACGCCGGCGAACTGCGTGGCGCGCATGGACCATTCGGCGGGTTCGGCCCACGGATGCAGGGCCAGGTTGAACGTGCCCCAGTGGATCGGCAGCATGACGCCCGCCGACGGGTCGTCGCCCTGGAGGTCGAGATGGGCCTGGACCCCTTCGTCCGGGCTCATGTGGATGTCCGGCCAGGCGCCGGGTTCCGGCTTGCTGTCCGTCTGGTCCTTCGGCCAGTACTGGCTGTACGCGCCGATCTGGATCATGGTGGCGTCGAAGGGGCCGTGCTCGGCCCCGATCTCCTTGAACCCGGGGAAATAACCGGTGTCACCGCTGTGGTAGATCCGGTGCTCGGGACCCGCGACGACCCAGGACGCCCACAGGGTGTGCTGCTGATTGCGCAAGCCGCGGCCACAGAAGTGCCGGGCCGGCGTGGCCGTCAGGCTGATCCCGGCCACGGTCGTGGACTCGTTCCAGTCGAGCTCGTGGATCCGGTCCGCGGGTACGCCCCAGTGCTCCAGGTGCGCGCCCACCCCGAGCGGCACCGCGAAGACCGTGGCCGTATCCGCCAGAAAGCGGATCGTCGGGAGGTCGAGGTGGTCGTAGTGGTCGTGCGAGATGACCACGACGTCGACCGGACCCAGGGCGCCGAGCGGCAGCGGCGCGGGGTGCACACGCTTGGGCCCGGCGAAGGCGAAGGGGGAGCACCGCTCGCCCCAGACCGGGTCGAAGAGCACCCGTCGTCCGTCGATCTCGGCGAGCACGCTGGAATGCCCCATCCAGGTGAGCCGCAGACCCGAGGCGGGGGGCTCGGCGAGGTCCGCGAGGGTCGTGGCGTGCACGGGTACGGTCCCGGTCGGCGTCCTCAGGACCCTCTCCTCCTTGCGGAAGTAGACCTTCGCGAACTCCAGCGCGGAGCCGGACGGTCTGATCCGCGCCCCCACCGGGTTCTGGAAGACCCCGTCGGCGAAGTTGGGAGAACGGCGGATGCGCTCCATACGGGCGCCGCCCGGGTCTGCCCCGAAGGCCGCGGGACGCAGTGCACGCAGTCGGGTGCGGAGCGGAAGCTTGGAGTCAGCGCCGGTCACAAGATCTCCTGAGGGAGTCGGTGTCGTCTCATTATGGACAGGGTGGACGAGTGTGCGAGAGCGGAACACCCGACGGGACGGAGTTGCGGAAGGACCCGTTCAGCCACGCAGCTGTCCGTACACGTGCTCGACGTGGAGGCGCAGGACGATCCGCCGGTCCCTGACCATGGCCCTGCGGTAGTCGTCCCAGTCCGGGTGCTCGCCCTGGACGTCGCGGTACAGCGTGACCAGTTCAGCCACGGTGGCGTCGTCGGGATCCTCGGCCACCGGAGTCAGCTCGGCGGTGCCGTCCACGACCGTCCAGGCCCAGCGGTCCTGGCTGGTCACGTGGTAACTCGCCCGCGCGTCCCGCAGCAGGTTGCGGGTCTTCGCCCGGCCCTCGGTGACCGAGACGCGGACGATGCGCTCGTCGGGGTAGTAGAAGTGGTTGACATTGGACAGCTGCGGCCTGCCGTCACGCCTGAGCGTGATCAGCACACCGCCGTCCTCTTCGGCGACCAGCCGTAGCAATTCCTGCTGTCGCGCATCGAAACCCGTCACGCCGAACCCAACGTCCGGTCGGCCCGCAGGATTCCGCATCCGGCGGGGCACGCCCCGCCTGCGTCCGGATCCGGCCACTCCCGGAGGCGGCCCGTCCGGGTGGGGCCGGGCCGTTCCGGCCACGGGCCCGGGGTAGGGCGCAGGCCTCATTGACAGGGCGCAGCCGCCTCCGGATACTGACTGGCGATTCAGTAGATGATCGTCGGCCGGTAGCCGGGGCAGAGGATCCGCTCCCCCGCGCCTCTCGGCTCCGCCCGATCGCCATGGCCGAGGAGTGCCCCGATGACGACGCCTCCGGTGTCCCCGCCCGCCCCGTTGATCTCACTGACCTGGACGGACCACGTCACGGGCCGCCAGGGGCACCTGGTCGTCGACCGGCTGGTGCGTGGGGTGTCCAGCGGCGGACTGCGCATGCGGGCCGGCTGCACCCTGGACGAGGTGGCCGGACTGGCCCGCGGCATGACCATGAAGGAGGCGCTCCACTTCGACGCGGACCGGCCCGGGACGCGCTACATACCGCTCGGCGGCGCCAAGGGCGGCATCGACTGCGACCCCCGGGATCCGGCGGCGTACGGCATTCTGGTGCGCTATCTGCGGGCGCTGCGACCGTACGTGGAGAGCGTCTGGACGACCGGCGAGGATCTGGGGCTCACCCAGGATCTGGTCGACCGGGCCGCCGCGGAGGCCGGGCTCGTCTCCACCGTCCAGGCGGTCTACCCGTTGCTCGACGACGAGGCCGCGGCGCGACGCCGGCTGGCCGACGCCTTCGCCGTCGAGGTGGAGGGCATCGGCCTGGACGAGCTGGCGGGTGGCTGTGGAGTCGCCGAGTCCGCGCTCGCCGCGCTGGACGGAGCGGGGGTCGCGTACAGCGACGCGCGGGTCTCCCTCCAAGGGCTCGGCACCATGGGCGGGGCGACCGCCCGCTTCCTGTGCCGGGCCGGCCTGCGGGTGGTCGCCGTCGCCGATGTCAAGGGCACGATCGCGAACCCGGCGGGTCTCGACGTCGAGGCGCTCCTGGGCGCCCGCGACGCCTACGGCACGGTGGACCGCGGTGTGCTCCGCGACACCGATCTGGAGCTGCCCGCCGACGCCTGGCTGGCCCAGGACGCCGACGTGCTCGTACCCGCCGCTGTCTCGTACGCCGTCGACCTGACGAACCAGGCACGGATCACCGCCCGTTGGGTCGTCGAGGCGGCCAACATGCCGGTCCTGCCGGAGGCTGAGGCACTGCTCACGGCGCGCGGCATCACGGTGCTGCCCGATGTGGTCGTCAACTCCGGTACCAACGCCTGGTGGTGGTGGACCCTGTTCGGTGACATCGGCGCCGACGCGGACGAGGCCTTCGCGCACATCCGGCGCTCGATGCGCGCCCTCGTCGCACTCGTGCTGGCCCGCGCCGCGAGTGACGGCTGCACCCCGCGCGCGGCGGCGCACGCCATCGTCGCCGACCGGTTGCCGGTGATGGCCGACCGCTTCGGCTGGTACCGCTGAGCGCGGGCCCCCGCATCCCACTTCGGCCTCGTCGAACCGCCGACGCCGGGGACGGGCACACCAGGGACCCACCGGACAACCGGTGTCGACCGCGTCTGACAGCGACAGACAGCGACAGACGGAGGCGGACAGAGGTGGTTGAGCAGGAGGGGCCCGGAGGTAGGCCGGGGTCGACGGCTCGGGTCTCGGCCTACCGCCTTTTCCGGAGCGGGCATTGGTTAGGGTGACGCCGTGGCAAGAGTGCGGTTGGGTGTGGCGGAGCGGCGCGAGGAGTTGCTGCGCGCTGCCGTCGAGCAGATCGAGGTACGGGGCGTCGCGGCCGTGCGGATCGCCGATGTGGCGTCCGTGCTCGGCGTGAGCAACGCCCTCGTGCTCTACCACTTCTCCACCAAGGAGAAGCTGGTGGCCGCCGCCTTCGCGCACGCCGCGGAAGCCGACCTCGCCCAGCTCCGCAAGCTGCTGGGCCGGCGGACCACCGCGGTGCGCAGACTGCGCTCCGCCGTGCGCTGGTACGCGCCGACGGGCCAGGCCAAGGGCTGGCGACTGTGGATCGAGGGCTGGGCGGCCTCCCTCCGCGACCCGGCGCTGCGCAATGTCGCGGGCGATCTCGACCAGCAGTGGAAGGCGGAACTGGCGGAGGTCATCGAAGAGGGCGCTGCCGCGGGCGAGTTCCACTGCGACGACCCGATGTCCGTGGCCTGGCGGCTGACCGCGCTGCTGGACGGTCTGGCGGTGCAGATGACGTCGTACGCCGGACCGCTGTCCCGGGCCACGATGCTGGAGTGGACCGAGGAGGCGCTCGCCCGCGAACTGGGCATCGACCACGAGACCCTGACGGCATGACGGCCTGACGACTCCACCACTCGACCACTCGGCCATTCGACGGCTCGGCGGCGGACTGACGGCTTGGCCGCTCGACGATGAACGGCCGGGTTGACCGCCTGAGGGTGGTCCGTCGGCTTGACCGCCTGAGGGTGGTTGCCGTCCCGTCGGCTGCTCCGCCCCCCTGAGCGGCGGTCAGGTCTGGCGCAGAGGTGCGTAGGACTCGCCCTGGAGTCCGAAGGTCCACGCGACGCCCTCCTTCGCGGTCCTGGTGCGCGGCGGCACCCTCAGCCAGTACGTGCGGTGCGTCCCGTCCGGCTCCGGAGTGGAGTTGACCACCTCCACCATGACCACGTCCTCGTCGCCGTCGAGCGGGATCCGCCAGAGAACGCCCGTCTCGTCCCGGTGGACCGGCTCGGCACCGGACTCGGTGAGATAGCGGTCGTATCCGTAGAACTCCAGCATCACGCGCCGCAGCTCCGCGTTGTCCTCGGCGCGGATCCGCTCCGGGGTCAGCGCGCCCAGCTCCGCGAGGAACGCGGCGGGGACGGGCATGCCACGCCAGGCGTACAGGGCGAAGCCGTCGCGGTAGGCCAGGGCGGGACCGTCACCTCTGTCCAGCCGGCCCGCCTCGTCCCGGTGCAGCGCCTCGGGACGCTCACTCATGACCACCGTGCGCTCGTAGGGCCACCACCAGCCCGCGTTCCTGGCGACGGCCGCGAGTCCGTCGAGCCGGTCGCCCCGGCCGTCGAAGGCGGCGAGCCAGGCCGCGTCGTGCTGGCCCAGGACCGCGTCGAGCAGCACCAGCCGGACACCCGACTCGTCCTCGGGCTTCACGGCGAGATCGGCCACGACCCCGGCCCGTATGCGGTCGGCGAGCGCCGAGGTGGTCTCCCAGAGCTGGGCGCCGGTGGCGGACCACAGCGCGGACCAGCCGGCCGGTCCCAACTCGTCGTACATTCTGCGCCGTTCCTCGGCCCAGGGCCGGGTCCGCACCTCGTCACGCACCGAGTGCCCCGCATCGGTCAGCTTCTCCACCGCCTCGACGGCGGCCCTGGGCGAATCCGCCCAGACGAATTCCGCCGGCTCGGCCAGACCCGCGCTGCGGTAGGCGAGCCGCACCCCGTCCTCGGCCGCCGCCCGGTCCGCCGCGCCGGTCGCCGCCGCCACGGCCCGCCAAGAGTCCACGTACTGCATCGGTTTCCCCGTCCCCTGTTTCTGTGTTTCTGAGTTTCTGTGTTCCTGACGTTTCCGGTCTCTCAGTCCGCGACGACGCGGACCGCCCCCGGTGTGTACTCACGCTGGCGCACCACCCGGAACCAGCCCTTCGGCAGCGGGATCACCGCGTGTTCCTCGTGCACCACGCGTCCGCCGTCGGGGAGGTGGAGCAGCATCGGGCCGAACACCCCGCCCTCCCGGATGAGCCGTCCCGGCCCCGGCACGGCGTGCGCGTGTCCGGTGACCTCGCCGAGCGCGAGGACCAGCCGGCCACGCCCGTCACGCAGTTCGCCCGGGGCCTCCACCAGATTCGCGGGCACCGCGGACTCCTCCAGCGCCATGATCAGTACGTCGCCCTGCCGGTACACAGACGTCTCCCCTCCGTAGCGGCACCCGCTGTGCCGGCCACGTGGAAAACGCTACGGCGGGGGACTGACAATCGGCCGGTGAGCGCCGGAGGACGGGGCCGGTAGCCCCGTTGTCAGTGGGCCTTGATAAACCTTGCGGACATCAATCCGTCGCCGTCACCAGGAGCTCAGAGCCATGTCCGACGCGGACCACCTGCACGAGCTGCTCGGCCTTCCGGTCGTCGATTTCCAGTCCGGGACGAATGACAGCCCCCGGCCGGCCGCCGACGCGGCGGCCTGGCGTGTCTCGATCGAGCCTTACGAGGACGAGGACCGCACCTGGGAGCAGGAGTTCGCCGCGTTCCTGGACGAGGTGGACCCCTCCGGTGTCCGGGCGCTGATCATCGGGCAGTGGGGGGAGTCCTACGAGGAGAAGTCGTCGTACCCCATCGGTCTCGTCATCGCCGCAGCCGACCGGCTGACGTCGTTGGAAGCGGTGTTCGTCGGTGATCTGACGGCAGAGGAGGCGGAGATCTCCTGGATCGAGCAGAGCGATGTCACCGCGCTGCTCACCGCCTTCCCCGCACTGGTGGAGCTCGGGGTGCGCGGCGGTTCCCAGCTCGCCTTCCCGGCCACGAAGCACGAGAGGCTGCGTGCGCTCACCATCGAGACCGGCGGTCTTCCGGTGCAGGTGGTGCGCGGGGTGCTGGACAGTGAACTGCCCGCCCTGGAGCGGCTCGACCTCTGGCTGGGTGTCTCCGCGTACGGGGGCGACACCGACGTGGCGGACCTCGCGCCGCTGCTGTCGGGGACGCGCTTCCCGGCCCTGCGCCACCTCGGTCTGCGCAACAGCGAGGTGGAGAACGAGATCGCGGCCGCCGTGGCGTCGGCCCCGCTCGTGGCCCGGCTGCGCACGCTCGACCTGTCCTGCGGCACGCTCGGCGACGAGGGCGCGGCAGCGCTGCTGGAGGGCCAGCCGCTGACCCACCTCGAGGTCCTCGATCTGCACCACCACTTCCTCACCGAGCCGATGGAGCGCCGGGTCACCGAGGCCCTGGAACCGCACGGGGTACGGGTGGATCTGTCGGAGCGCTGCGAGCCGTGGGGCGACCGCGGTGTCGCGGGCCGATACGTCACGGTGTCGGAGTGAGTGCGCGATGACGGATATCGAGCACCCCGAGACCTTTCACGGTCTGCCCGTCTTCACCGTACTTCCTCGATTCGGTCGACCCTGGCGGGGTCCGGTCCCTGCTGATCGGCCCCTGGTGGCCGGACGACTACACGTCCTTCGCCCCGGTGGCGGAGCTGATCGCCTCCGACGCGGCCCGCTTCCCGGCGCTGCGCGGGCTGTTCCTCGCCGATGTCATCGGCGAGGAGTGCGAGGTCTCCTGGCTGGAGATGTCGGACATCACCTCCCTGATAGAGGCGTTCCCGCGCCTGGAGGAGCTGGTGGTGCGCGGCGGCGGGGACGCCGTCCCCGAGGAGGAGAAGCTCCGGTTGCGTCCGCTGAGGCATCAGGCCCTGAAGTCGCTGAGGTTCGAGTCGGGCGGCCTGCCCGGCCATGTGGTCCGGGCGGTAGGCGCTTGCGAACTGCCCGCTCTGGAACGGCTGGAGCTCTGGTTCGGTGCCTCGTGGTACGGCGGCGACGCCACGGTGGAGGACATGAGGCCGGTCCTCTCCGGCGGAGGCTTTCCCCGTCTGCGCCACCTCGGCCTGCAGAACAGCGAGATCCAGGACGAGATCGCCGCGGCGGTGGCGTCCGCCCCGGTCGTCGCGCAACTGGAGTCGCTCGCGCTCTCCATGGGAACGCTCAGCGACACGGGAGCCCTCGCCCTTCTCGACGGCCAGCCGCTCACTCATCTGGCGTCGCTGGACCTGCACCACCACTACCTCACCGATCCGGTGGTGTCGCGCGTTGAGGAGATGTGCGCCCGCGCGGGCGTGCACGTCGATCTGGGCGAGGCGGACTACTGGGATCCCGAGGACGACGAGCCCCGTTATGTCGCGGTCAGCGAGTAGCGCGCCGCGTCTGGCGGTCGTCGGCAATCCCGGGAGCCGCCGGGTCGGCCTCTTCCAGGACGCCGTGCGCGCCGCCGGGCTGCCGCGGGCGCGCACGGTGCCCTGGCTCGATGTGCTGCGGGGGGAGGCGGACTTCCTGCCCGGGGAGACCGTGCGCATCGACTCGCCCGGCGAGGACGCGGAGGTCGAGCGGCTGCTGCGCGGGGTCGACGAACCGACGCGGGTGGAGGGCTCGGCCCTCTGGTACGCGCGGTTCACCTCCGCCGTACGGGACGTGGCCCGGGCGGCGACGACCGCGGGGGCGCACCTGCTGGACGGCCCCGGCGACATCGCGGTGCTGTTCGACAAGCGTGTGTGCCACGGCGTCCTGGACGCCGCGGGCGTCCCCGTGCCCGCGTCGCCGACGTCGGGACCGGGCGCGCGTCCTGTGCGCGGCTGGGCCGAGGTACGGGCGCTGATGGCGGACCACCGCATGCCGCGGGTGTTCGTCAAGCCCGCGCACGGGTCCTCCGCCTCGGGGGTGATGGCCGTGGAGACGGCCGGTCCCGGCCGGGTCCGGGCGGCCACCTCGGTCGAGCGGGACCCGGCGGGCCGCCTGTACAACTCCCTCCGGGTCCGCCGCCTCACCACGGAGCGGGAGGTGGCGGCGATCGTCGACGCGCTCGCGCCCGACGGGCTGCACATCGAGCGCTGGCTGCCGAAGGCCTCGCAGCGGGGCCGGGTCGCGGATCTGCGGGTGGTGGTGGTCGACGGCCGCGCGACCCATGCGGTCGTGCGCACCAGCCGCTCCCCCATGACCAATCTGCACCTCGGGGGTGCGCGCGGCGATCTCGACGAGGTGCGGGCCGTGGTCGAGGCGGCGGGCGGCAGCTGGCGCGAGGCGCTGGCCGTGTGCGAGAGGGCTGCCGCCGCCTTCCCCGACACGTTGTGCGTGGGAGTCGACCTGCTGCCCGCCACCGGCTGGCGGCGCTTCGCCGTGGGAGAGGTCAACGCCTTCGGCGATCTGCTGCCGGGACTCACCGGGCTGCCCGGCAGCGGAGCAGAGGGCCTGGACACCTACGCGGCGCAGGTCGCCGCCGTACTGAACCGAGCAAGGAACCACCGTGTCAGCGCATCCTGAGTCATCCTCCGACGTCATGGACGCCGTCGGCCCCGACATGAGCGAGGTCGTGGGCAGCCACGATCTGCTGCTCGTCACCCTGGACACCCTGCGGTACGACGTCGCGGCGGAGCTGGCCGCCGCCGGGCGCATCCCGAATCTGGCCCGGCATCTGCCGGACGGCCGCTGGGAGAAGCGGCATGCCCCGGGGAGCTTCACCTATGCGTCGCACCAGGCGATCTTCGCCGGGTTCCTGCCCACGCCGGCCGCCCCCGGGCCGCACCCCCGGCTGTTCGCCGCACGGTTCGCCGGCAGTGAGACCACGGCGGAACGCACGTTCGTCTTCGACGAACCCGACCTGGTCTCGGCGCTCGCCGGGGCCGGATACCGCACGGTGTGCATCGGCGGGGTCGGGTTCTTCAACCAGCGGGCGCCGCTCGGCTCGGTGCTGCCCGGACTGTTCCAGGAGGCGCACTGGGAGCCGGAGTTCGGCGTGGCCTCACCCACCTCGTTCGAGGCGCAGGTGGCCCGCGCCGAGCAGGTCGTCGCGGGACTTCCGGCCGGTCAGCGGCTGTTCCTGTTCGTCAACGTGTCGGCGCTGCACCAGCCGAACTGGTTCCACCGGCCCGGCGCGACCCGCGACGCGGGCGACAGCCGCGCCACCCACGCGGCCGCACTGGAGTACGTGGACGCCCACATCGGCCGTCTCTTCGCCGCCGCGAGCAGCCGCCGCCGCGCCTTCGCCGTCGTCTGCTCCGACCATGGCACGGCGTACGGCGACGACGGCTACACCGGGCACCGGCTCGGTCACGAGTGCGTCTGGACCGTTCCGTACGCACACTTCTTCCTGGAACCGGGGGCCACGGCACGATGACCGGTCTGCACACCACTCGCCCGTACCAGAGCTACGTCTACGCCTATCCGCACAAGACGGCCTACGGCCGGCTCGCCGGGCAGCCCGGCGGACGGCCCGCGCTGAGCGACCTGTGGGCGGGCGAGAACAAGGACGCGCTCTCGCTCTACCTCCACATACCCTTCTGCGAGGTCCGCTGCGGTTTCTGCAATCTCTTCACCCGGGTCGGCGCGCCCGACGAGCTCACCACCCGCTATCTCGACGCCCTGGACCGGCAGGCGACCGCCGTACGGGACGCGCTGGGGGACGGGGAACCGGTGCGCTTCGCCGCCGCCGCGTTCGGCGGCGGGACGCCCACCTTCCTGAACGCCGGCGAGCTGGAGCGGCTGTGCGACATCGCGGAGAAGCGCATGGGCGCCGATCTGCGGTCCGTGCCGCTGTCCGTCGAGACCTCGCCGTCGACCGCGACGGCCGACCGGCTGGCGGTCCTCGCCGACCGGGGGGCGACCAGGATCAGCATCGGTGTGCAGAGCTTCGTGGAGGCCGAGGCCCGCGCGGCGGTCCGCCCGCAGCGCCGCGCCGACGTCGAAGCGGCCCTGGGCCTGATCAGGGAGAGCCGCGTCCCGGTCCTCAACATCGACCTGATCTACGGCATCGACGGCCAGACCGAGCGGAGCTGGCGCACCTCGCTGGACGCGGCACTCGCGTGGCGGCCTGAGGAGTTGTACCTCTACCCGCTCTACGTCCGGCCGCTGACCGGCCTGGGCAGGCTCGGGGCCGCTGCCGAGGCCGCTGCGGACGCCGCCTGGGACGAGCAGCGGCTGCGGCTGTACCGGGCGGGCCGCGACCACCTCCTCACCCATGGCTACGAGCAGGTGTCGATGCGGATGTTCCGCCGCGCCGACGCCCCGCGGAGCGACGGCCCCGACGACTACGCCTGCCAGACCGACGGCATGATCGGCCTGGGCTGCGGCGCCCGCTCGTACACCTCGCGGCTGCACTACTCCTTCGACTACGCGGTGGAGATGCGCGAGGTGCGGGCGATCATCGACGGCTACACGGCCGCCGAGGACTTCTCGCATGCCGAGGTGGGCCGGTTCACCGACGGCGACGAGGCCCGCCGCCGTCATCTCCTGCAGTCCGTCCTGCAGGCCGGGGGACTGCGCGTGTCCGAGTACCGCGAGCGCTTCGGTACGGCCCCGGACGAGGACTTCCCCGAGGAGCTCGCCCGGTTCGAGGGCCGGGGCTGGCTCGACGGGGAGGCGGCGGCCGCCGGCCGGCTGCGCCTGTCGCCCGAGGGTCTCGCCCACTCGGACGCCGTGGGTCCCGACCTCTTCTCCCCCGCCGTACGGGCCGCGATGGCCGCGTACCAGCTGAAGTGAGCCCCGTATGGACCTGACGATCCTCTACCGCGGCCCGCTCGCCTCGTGCGACTACGACTGCCCGTACTGTCCGTTCGCCAAGCGGCGCGACAGCGGGGAGCAGCTGCGGGCCGACCGGGACGCGCTGGAGCGCTTCACCGCGTGGGCCGCGGAGCAGACCGACGACCGGATCTCGGTGCTGTTCACCCCGTGGGGCGAGGGGCTGGTCCGCTCCTGGTACCGCCGGGCGGTGGTCGAGCTGGCCCGGCTGCCGCACGTGCGCCGGGTGGCGATCCAGACGAACCTCAGCGGCCGTACGCGGTGGCTGGCGGAGGCGGGCGCCGAGTGCCGCGACAAGATCGCGCTCTGGTGCACGTACCACCCCGGCCAGACACCCTACGAGCGGTTCCTCGGCCGGTGCGGGGAGCTGGTCTCGCTGGGCGTCCGCCACAGCGTGGGTGTGGTCGGGCTCGACGGTCATCTCGCCGAGGCACGGCGGCTGCGGGCGGCCCTTCCCGAGGAGGTCTACCTCTGGGTCAACGCCGCCGAGGGCCACACCTATACGGACGAGGAGGCGGACCGGTGGACCCTGATCGACCCGCTGTTCCCGTACAGCCGCCACCCGCACCGCTCGGCGGGTCTGCCCTGCCGGACGGGTGAGTCGGTGATCTCGGTGGACGGTGACGGCACGGTGCGCCGCTGCCACTTCGTCCGCGCCGAGCTCGGCAATCTCTACGACGGCAGCTACCGCGCGGCCCTGGGCCCCCGGGCCTGTCCGCTCGCGGTCTGCGACTGCCACATCGGGTACGTGCACCTGGAGACGCTGCCGCTGTACGACGTCTTCGCCGGCGGGGTACTGGAACGCGTACCGGCCCTGCCGCTGTCCCCGGTCGCCGTGGCCGGCGCTCCGGGCGGCTGAGGACAGCGGGCTGCTCAGAGCGGCAGCAGGTCGGGCCGCTTGGCCTCCACGTGGTCCCCCGAGGACTCGCCGCGCAGCCGCCGTCCGATCCACGGGACCAGGTACTCGCGTGCCCAGTGGATGTCGTCGCGCCGTACTTCGAGCGTGCCGCGCTGTACCTGCGGCGGCCACTCCTGATCCGGGTCGGCGGGCACGTCGAGGCCGAGGACCTGGGCGGCGCGCAGCGCGACCCGGGTGTGTCCCTCGGGCGACAGGTGCAGCCGGTCGTTGTCCCACGCCCGCCTGTCCTGGACCGAGCGCAGGGACCAGAGGTCGAGGACCGGGCAGTCGTAGCGGTCGGCGATGGACCGGACATGGGCGGTATAGGTGGCGATCTTGCCGCGCAGATGGCGCAGCACGGGAACGTTGCGGGTGTCGAAGCCGGTGGTGACCATGACGGTGCCGACCGACCGGGTCAGGTCGGCGACCGCGCGCTCGAAGCGCTCGGCCACGTCGTCGGGGTCGGTGCCCGGCCGGATGATGTCGTTGCCGCCGGCGCAGAAGGTCACCAGATCCGGGGCGAGTTCCTTGGCGCGCGGCACCTGTTCCTCGACTATCTGGTCGAGGAGGCGTCCTCGTACGGCGAGATTGGCGTATCTGAAGTTCTCGTGCGCGGATCCTGCGCCGCCCGTCGTCGCCTCGGGGTCCGGGAGCTGGTCCGCGAGGAGTACCGCGAACCGGTCCGCCCAGCCGACGAAGGTTCCGCCCGGGCCGGGATCACCGACTCCCTCGGTGAAGCTGTCGCCGATCGCCGCGTACGACCCGATGACGCCCCGTCGGTTGATGACGCCCTGCTGGATGTTGTTCGAATCGTCTGCCACAAGGGCATATCCTGCACCGCCGAATGTGACCTACGCGACCGTAATACGGGGTTGACGGGTGGTGAGATAGACCACCCGGTCAGTTTTTGGTAAAGGGGGAATAAGAATGTCCGGCACCAGGGGACGCCCCCTGGTGCCGGACACATACGGCGGAGGGGCGGCGCGCCGCCGCGCACCGCCCCTCCGTGTATCGCTCAGCTCCCGGTCACCGGACCGGGACCGGTGTCACCTGGATCAGACGTAGATCCCGTGCGACGCCAGGTAGGCGATCGGGTCGATGTCCGAGCCGTACGCCGGGCCCGTGCGGACCTCGAAGTGGAGGTGCGGGCCGGTGGCGTTGCCGGTGGCGCCGGACAGGCCGACCTGCTGGCCCGCGGTCACGGTCTGGCCGGCCGAGACGGAGAGCGAGGACATGTGGCCGTACTGCGAGTAGTGGCCGTCGGCGTGCTTGATGACGACCTCGTTGCCGTAGGCGCCACCCCAGCCGGCGGTGACGACGGTGCCGGAGGTGATCGCCTTCACGCTCGTGCCGGTCGCGACGGGGAAGTCGATGCCGGTGTGGCTGCCGCTGGACCAGTTGGAGCCGGAGGCGCGGTAGGCGGTGGTGTGGTTGCCCGGGACCGGGTGGACGTAACCGGAGTCGTTGCTCTGGGCCGCCGGGGCCGAGGTCTCCTCGGACGCCGTGGCGTCGGAGGACGAGGAGGACGAGTCGGCGGCCGTGGAGGCCTTCGTCTCGGTCTTCTGGGCCGGGGCCTTCGACGGGGCCTTCGTCGAGGTGGAGGTGGTCGAGGCGTGGCCCCAGGCCTTGCCGCCGAGGGTCAGCTTCATACCCGGGAAGATCAGGCTCGGGTCGTCGCCGACGACCTTGCGGTTGTCCTGGTACAGCTTGTGCCAGCCGCCCTTGAGCTTGTGCTCGGCAGCGATCTTCGACAGGTAGTCGCCGGAGACGACGGTGTACGTCTCGGTACCGGCCTGCGTCTTCGCGACCTGCTTGGCCGGGGTGGCGTGCGTGGCGGCCGACTGCGAGGCGGCGGGGGCGGCCTGCTCCGCGGCGTTGGCGCCGGTGGCACCGAGCAGCGGAAGCGCGATCACGGCGCCGCCGGCGCTCGCGGCGACGACGCCGCGGGCGATGGTGCCGGCCTTGGGACGACGGTGCTTACCCGAGATGGGCATGAAGGTTTTCCTCTCCGGCGCCTGCGAGGTGAGCTGTCGGGTTCGGACTGGAGATGTCCGGTCGCGGCGGACGCGACTTCACCCCGAGCCGGCCGGATTCCCGGTCGGCGGCTTACCTGGTTCCCCCGCTCCTGCCACGCGGTGAGTGGGTGCGAATTCCGGGCGGCGGCAGGATTAGGCGGTCCGTCCGGATTGCAGCGAACGTAAGCGAGCCGGGACGGCGGAAACAAGCCACGAGTTCTCCGCGGGATTCCGCACCGGAAAGCCGGCGCGGAATTCCGGTCACACTCCGTGGATTACGGATCTTGGCTTTCCGCGCGGTGCTTGGAATACCCATCGGGCGCACCGCCACACACCGTCACGGATATGATCCCGCTCACGAGAAGGTGATCATCTCCCCTGCGATCAGGGCATGTTCGGATAAAAGGAGCTATTCGGACATGTCATGCCCGCCGCCCCTTCCGCATCGGCTCACCCACCGGACCGGCCCCCTCCCCGCCGGGCCCGCACACCCTTCGCGGGGCCCGAAGTGCGGGCGTGACCAAGATGATTGCCCGAGGAATCGATGTCGTATCGTCACGAGAGTGGTCCCGCGGGCGACACGCGCCGGCGGCAGAGCCTCCAGGAGTGACCGTGACGCAGCAGCTGCCGCAGACCCCGTCGACGGAACCCGAACTGGCGGGTGTCCGCAATTTCCGTGACGTGGGCGGGCTGCCCACCTCGGACGGCCGCCGGGTGCGGTACGGACGGCTCTACCGCAGTGGTCACCTGGCGCACGCCACGGCCGAGGACACCGCGTTCCTCGCCGGTCTCGGCCTCCACACGGTCTTCGACTTCCGCAACGTGGCCGACCACAAGCTGGACGGCCTGGACGTGGAGCTGCCGGGCGTGCGCAATGTGAGCATCCCGCTGAGCGACCCGGCGGACGGCGCGGAGTTCTGGCGGATGGTGCGCGACGGCGACATGGACGAACTGCGGTCGATCCTGGCCGACGGCAAGGGCTCCCGCCGCATGATCGCCTCCTACCGCCGGACCATCCTGGACCGCACGGCCGAGCACAGCCGGGTTCTGCACGCCCTGGCCGAGGACAGCGTGCCCGCCCTGATGCACTGCGCCGCCGGCAAGGACCGCGCGGGGCTCTCGATCGCGGTGTCCCTGCTCGCCGTCGGCGTCGAGCGCGAGGCCATCGAGGCCGACTACCTCAAGTCGAACGACGCGCACCGCCGCTACAGGATCCGCCGCAGCGACACCTCCCCCGCCGGAATGTCGCCCGAGGTGATGGAGCTGCTCAATCCGCTCTTCGGCGCCCACCCCGACTACCTGGCCGCCGCCTTCGCCACCATCGACGAGACCTGGGGCAGCACCGACCGCTACCTCGCCGAGGGTCTGAAGATCACCCCGGAGACGCGGGAGCGACTGCGCGAGCGCCTGCTCGACGAGATCTGAGCGGCCGGCCGGCGCCCCCGGCTACTGGTTGTGCATCCCCACGGCGAACAGCAGGTAGAGGAAACCCGCGACGACGTGCCCGGCCACCAGGTAGGCGAAGAGCCTGATGACGAGCCCGCGGGGCATCTTCTTCTCCTGCGGGTCGTAGTTCTTGGGCCGGGCGGGGCTGAGCGGGTCGTAGTTCTCGGAATCGGACATGACAGGTCCTTTCAGGCGGGCCGGTGGGCGGGCCGGTGGCCGGGTGGGCGGGCCGGCGACACGCAGCCGGCCCGGGCGGCGCCTCAGCGACGGTGGATCCCACTGCCGAGACACAGCTCGGCGGCGGGGCTCTGCAGCAGGGTGTGGACGAAGAGCAGCTCGGCGCCGTCCCGGTCCGGGGCCGCGATCCGGTGCGGGGTGAGCGAGTCGAAGTGCGCGCTGTCCCCGGGGGCGAGGTCGTGGACCGTGTCCCCGAGGGTCACCCTGAGATGTCCGGCCAGGACGTACAGCCACTCCTCGCCGGGATGGACGCGGACCAGGTCGCCCTGGGCGCCGTGCGGGACACGCACCCGCAGGGCCTGCATCGCCCGGCCGGAGCCGCCGGCCTGCTGGTACATCCAGCCGTCGGCCTCGGCGCCCTCGAACCTGCGGCCGCGGACGATCGCGTCCCGTTCCGGGGGTATCTCACCGAGCAGCTCGGAGACCGTCGTACCGTAGATCCTGGCGAGCCCGAGCAGCATCGGCAGCGAGGGCTGGCGCCGGCCCGTCTCGAGCCGGGACAGGTGGGCGGGCGACAGCCCGGCCCGCAGGGCGGCGGTCTCCAGGGTGAGACCACGGCTGCGGCGCAGATCGCGCAGGCGTGGCGCGACCCCGGGCAGCTCGTCGGCCACCCCTCCTTCTGGAGGTTTCATACCTCCATTGGGCCAGGACCTTTCCTGGGAGGCAAATTTCTTGCCTCCCAGGCAAAAGCCTCGGCGAGCCCGGTGCGCGGCTCCCTCCGCTCAGCGGTTGGCGACGGCCTGCTTCACCAGGGTCCGCCCGAAGTCCCACATCAGTCCGCCGCCGCTGTGCGCGTCGTCCATCACGGCCGTGAACGCGCTCACGAAACGGTCCACGTCCGCCTCGTCGATCACCAGGGGCGGGATCAGCTTGATCACTTCGAGGTGGTCACCGGAGACCTGGGTCAGGATCCGGTGCTTCTGGAGCAGCGGAACGACCACCATCTGCGCGAAGAGCCCCTTGCGGGCCGCCTGCAGCATGGTCCAGCGGCTGCGCAGTTTCAGCGAGCTCGGCCGGCCGAACTCGATGCCGATCATCAGCCCTCGCCCGCGCACCTCGTGGAGCAGTTCGTACCCGTCGACCAGCACGGCCAGCCGTTCGCGCAGCAGGTCACCGGTGCGGCGCGCGTTCGCCACCGTCTCCTCATCCTCCATCACGGCGAGAACCGCGAGCCCGGCCGCCATCGCCTGGGCGTTGGAGCCGAAGCTCGCGGAGTGGACCAGCACCCGGTCCATCGAGGAGTAGACGCGCTTGAAGATCCAGTCCTTGCCGAGGGTCGCCCCGACGGGCACGTAGCCGCCGGAGAGCGCCTTGGCGACGCAGACCAGATCGGGTTCCACGCCTTCCTCGTGCTGGTACGCGTAGAAGTCACCGGTCCTGCCCAGGCCGGTCTGCACCTCGTCCGCGATGAGCAGTGCCTTGTGCTTGTGCAGCAGCTCCTGGGCTGCTCGCAGGAAGCCGGGCGGCGAGGCGTGCACGCCCTTGCCCTGGATCGGTTCGACGACGAGCCCCGCTACGTCGCCGCGCTTCAGCTCGCGCCGCAGGGCGTCGAGGTCACCGAGCGCGATGGCGGTGTCGGGCAGCAGCGGGGCGAAGCCGTCCCGGAAGCCGTCCTCGCCGTTGACCGAGAGCGAGCCGGTGGTCAGCCCGTGGAAGGCGTGCGTGCAGTACAGAATCCTCGGCTTCCCGGTGGCGTACCTGGCGAACTTGAGGGCCGTCTCCACCGCCTCCGTGCCGCTGTTGCCGAAGAAGACCCGGTCCAGGTGCGGGCTGTGCGTGAGCAGCTTCTCGGCCAGCAGGCCCGGCAGGGGCTGGCAGTCGAACCGGGTGAGGTCGGCGAGCGAGGCGTCCAGGACGTCGTGGAGCGCCTTGCGTACGACGGGGTGGTGGCGGCCGAGACCCATCACGCCGAAACCGGCGAGCATGTCCAGGTAGTCGTTGCCCTCCGCGTCCCAGAAGTGCGCGCCCTCGGCCCGTTCGTAGACCTTGTCGAAGCCGATGGTGTGCAGCATGCGCGGAAGCTGGTGGTTGAGGTGCTTCGTGTGCAGCTCGTAGCGTTCGGCGCCGCGTTCCGCGAGGAGCCGCGCCAGATCGAAGCCCTTGGGCTCGTCGTCCTTCATGCCCCGCTCTCCTTGTGCCCGTTGTGCGGGCCGTCCGGCCCCTTGTCCGCGGCCGCGTCCCGGGCGGCCGGCACGGCGCTGATCCGGCTCGCGATCTCGACCGGGGTGAGGCCGATGTCGGCCAGTACCTCGGCCCGTTTGCCGTGGGCGAGGAACTGGTCGGGGATGCCGAACGTCCGCAGCGGTACGTCGACCCCGGCGTCCCGCAGCGCCTGTCCCACGGCCCAGCCGACGCCTCCCGCACGGCTGTTGTCCTCGACGACGGCGACGAGCCGGTGCTTCGCGGCGAGCGGTGCGAGCTCCTCGTCGACCGGCTTGACCCAGCGGGGGTCGACCACGGTGCAGCGGATGCCGGCGCCCCTCAACAGGTCCGCGGCCCCCAGGCAGACGGGGGCCATCACGCCGACGGCGACCAGCAGCACGTCGGCGTCGTCGGCCCGGTGCAGGACGTCCATGCCGCCGATCCTGCCGATCGCGGGGACCGGCTCCCCCACGGACTCCTTGGGGAACCGGACCAGGGTCGGGGCGTCGTCGATGTCGACGGCCTCGCGCAGTGCGGTCCGCAGCCGTTCCGCGTCACGCGGGGCCGCGATCCGCAGTCCCGGCACGACCTGGAGCACGGACATGTCCCACATGCCGTGGTGGGAGGCGCCGTCCGGCCCGGTGATCCCCGCCCGGTCGAGGACGAACGTGACCCCGCAGCGGTGCAGGGCGACGTCCATCAGAAGCTGGTCGAAGGCACGGTTGAGGAAGGTGGCGTACACGGCGACGACCGGATGGAGCCCACCGGTCGCCAGTCCGGCCGCCGACACCGTCGCGTGCTGCTCGGCGATCCCCACGTCCCAGACCCGGTCGGGGAACGCCTCGGCGAACTTCGTCAGCCCGACGGGATGGAGCATCGCCGCCGTGATCGCGACGACGTCCGGACGCTCCGCGCCGATCGACGCGATCTCGTCCCCGAACACGGAGGTCCAGGTCGGACCGGCCGCCGGTACGAGCGGGGCGCAGGTCAGCGGGTCCATGGCGCCGACCGTGTGGAAGCGGTCGGCGTCGTCCCGGAGCGCGGGGAGGTAACCGCGGCCCTTCTCCGTGAGGCAGTGCACGACCACGGGACCGTGGAAGCGTTTGGCACGGTGGAGCGCGGATTCGACGGCTGCGGTGTCGTGGCCGTCGATCGGGCCGACGTACTTCAGGCCGAGGTCCTCGAACATGCCCTGCGGGGCGAAGGTGTCCTTGAACCCCTTCTTGGCACCGTGCAGTGACCCGTACAGCGGCTGGCCGATGACGGGTGTCTGCTGCAGGACGCCCTTGCCCCACGACAGGAAGCGCTCGTAGCCGTCGGTGGTGCGCAGGGTCGCGAGGTGGTCGGCGAGGCCGCCGATCGTCGGGGCGTAGGAGCGCTCGTTGTCGTTGACGACGATGATCAGCGGGCGGTCCCGGGCGGCGGCGATGTTGTTCAGCGCCTCCCAGGCCATACCGCCGGTGAGTGCCCCGTCACCGATGACCGCGACGACGTGGTCGTCCTTGCCCAGCACCTCGTTGGCCTTGGCGAGGCCGTCGGCCCAGCCGAGCACGGTGGAGGCGTGCGAGTTCTCGATGACGTCGTGCTCGGACTCCTCGCGCGAGGGGTAGCCGGAGAGGCCGCCCTTGCCGCGCAGCTTGGAGAAGTCCTGCCGTCCGGTGAGGAGCTTGTGTACGTAGCTCTGGTGGCCGGTGTCCCACAGGATCCGGTCCACGGGTGAGTCGAAGACCCGGTGCAGGGCGATGGACAGCTCCACCACCCCGAGGTTGGGGCCCAGGTGCCCACCGGTCCTGGCCACGGCCTGGACGAGGAACTTCCTGATGTCCTCGGCGAGTTCGCCGAGTTGTGGTGCGTTCAGCGCCTTGAGATCGTGCGGCCCCCGGATGGTCTGCAGCAGCGTCACGGCCGGGCCCCCTCTCTGCTCCTGTTATCGGCTCACGGTGGCGGCGGGTGCCCCCGGGGGGCCCCCCCCCCCCCCCCCCCCGCCCCCCACCGGAGAGCACACCGCAGGACAACCCGCACAGATTTGGGGGTATGGTATTGCGTGT